>CAYMYS010000018.1:0-37841 GCA_964394725.1 uncultured Syntrophaceae bacterium | reverse complement strand
CTTGTAATTTCTCCCCGCACGAGGCTCGCCATACGACCATAATCTTCGTTAACGATCATGTCAATCGCCGCAATGCCGAACCACCGTGCCATGAGACGATCGTGCGCCGAAGGTGAACCTCCTCTTTGCAGGTGGCTTAAGATAAGATGGCGTGTCTCAAAACCTGTCTTCTTTTCAATTTCATCGGCCACATAACTTGCGATTCCACCAAGGGATAAATGTCCAAAATCATCCAGTTTGGCGCCTTTGACAAGTTCGCTCTTCCCGCTTAGTTTTGCCCCTTCAGATACAACGACTATACTGTATCGGATCTCCATTCCTTCCCGTTCCTGCAGCAGTTCACAGACACGATTCATATCAAAAGGGTGCTCGGGGATCAGGATAATATATGCGCCACTGCACTCACCTCCATGGAGGGCAAGCCACCCGGCATGACGTCCCATAGTCTCCACGACAAAGATGCGACTGTGAGAACCCGCCGTCGTCCGCAGACGATCGATCTCCTCTTTAATGACGTTTACTGCAGTATCATAGCCAAGAGAATAATCTGTCCCCGTAAGATCATTATCAATGGTCTTCGGAATGCCAACAACCTTTATACCCAGAGCATGCAATTTGTGGGCAACCCCAAGGGTATCCTCACCGCCGATTGCAACGATTACATCGATTCCAAGTTTCTTTATATTTTCAATCAGTTTTTCCGATCGATCATTCTTCGGATTGAAGGGATTTGTCCGCGATGTCCCCAGATTCGTACCTCCGTAGCGGTCCCACGTTCGGACAACCTCTTGATCCAGGTGCTTAAGATGTCGGGCACGACTTTCCGGATCATCAGGGTCAACCTTTATCAATCCCTTCCACCCATCCATGATTCCTAAAACCTCAAAGCTTATGGAACGTTTCGCAGCAAGCTTGTGATCAAGGGCCGATTTCGTTACCCATTTGATCGCCCCGTTCAGACCGGGACAGTCCCCTCCTCCTGTCAAGACTGCTATCTTCATCGTCATCGTCATGTTCCTCCTTTCATGACAATTATTCACTATCTCCGGGATACTCCTTTTCAAGGAATGAAAAATGCCGGTAAGGCAATGACTCTCTTATATGGTCAGGAATAGCCCCCACTGAGCAGTGCTCATGTGAATAAAAAACCCCGCCACTGAATGTGAAACGGGGTTGTGTTTTAGTCAGATCATAATTCCCTCTTTTTAACGTTAAAGAATTAGGACTCCTGATGGTTATTGTAAACATCATGGAATAATTGCGAGTTTGATGATACGCTCATTACATTTAAAGTCAAGGATTTAATTGTGATAGCATAGTTCCGATAGTGCAATTATCTCTATTAATTTCCTCAGATCCAAAAGTTCAAACAGTTTGCCACGTGACACACTGTCCGGTGAAACAGGGAACCCGCTGATACAATATTTCTCAGAATGTACTGATTGGGCACAACTGGAGCATGCACATGAGATGATGGATTTGGGGAAAAATATTCCATTGACATATAAAGCCCTTTTCCTTATACTCTAGACGTGAAAAAAGGAGTTCTTATAAAGGTATCAGGCTTTACTGCGACGCAGATTATTAAAGTAACCTTCATTTCCTCGATGCTTGAAATTATCAGAAGACTGGAGCCGGTAACAAACCCTTTTTAGAGCAATACCCAGGTGGAGTCTTAATCCACAGCAATTGCTTTGTTTGCTCAGGAATTGATGTTAGCTTGAGCACATGCTAAGTCAGAATCTTGAATGTAAGCAGAATGATTTTTTCTTCCGACTCATTAACTCCGAATAATGGTAGTGGCTTTGACGCATTAGAAGAAAGGCCTGTAAAGGCATTGGTCGAAGGAACATGCCGGTATATTTCTCGTATATATTCCTATGTGAAAAAGATGCGTACAGATTTACGCAAGTTAGGCGAAGTATTGTCCGAAGTAACATTTTTCGGCCGGTTTTCCTATAAATCTGCTGGCTGAATTTTACTGGTTAATCAATCAGAGGATTAATGGCAATGAAAAACATTACAGGCATAGTATTATCGGTGTTGTTGGCAGTTGCTGTCGGTGTTGGGATAATCATGTACCAAAAGAATCTTGGAATAAGTAGTTCCCTTCAAAACAGTGATAACAAATTACGTGACTTAAGTGAAAAGGTCATTCCATCCCGGGATGCCACAATTGCAAAACTCCGGGAAGACCTTAAACAAACTGAGGATCAGGTTCTGGAACTTGAGAACACCCTATCTATGAAGGATAAGAAGCTCCTCGTTACAGAAAGTAATCTTGCAGAAGTGAGGAAAACCCGGGAGGATTTCGAGACCGAAGTCTCATCCCGGGATGCCATGATTGCTAAGCTTCAGGAAGACCTCGAAAGTTCCCAATCTGAAATCGAGTTAATTAATAATAAATTCACCAGTAAACAGGATGAGATTGAAAAGGTTCACCATCAACTTTTAGATCTCAAAGGGCAAAAGGTCCTGGCCGAATCAAAAATAGACAACTTGCAATCAACATACGACGCCCTTGTCTCCGATCTTGAAAAACAGGTTGAAAATCGTGAGGTCACCATCAAGGCCTTCGAAGAAAAGATTTCAGTCACCTTTGTGGACAGTGTCCTCTTCGATCTTGGGAAAGCGACTATTACAGAAGAAGGAAGGGGGAATTTAAAGAGAGTAGGTGACATACTGAAAAAGGTGAAGTCAAAACAGATCAGGATCATAGGTCATACTGACAATATCCCCATCCAATCCAAATATCATTATAAGTTCCCTTCAAATTGGGAGCTTTCAACTGCCCGTGCCGCGGCCGTGGTCCGTTATTTCCAGAATAAGATCAATCTCGACCCGAAGAATCTGGAAGCCGTGGGCCGTTCTTTCTATGAGCCCATAATGGGCAATGATACTGAAGCCGGACGAGCTCAGAATAGACGCGTCAATATTATAATAGCGCCGAAGGTAGAGTAAGAGACAGGCAAAATCTTTACATCTGGAAAATCAGGGGATATTGCTCACAGTTACAAGGGATTGCGTTAATTCCATAACAGGGTAAGGAAAGAACACTGGGTATGAAACGATTAAGAGTCGATTTAAAACAATTGAATGGTATTGAGAGACGCAAGAAGAAACGCAGAGCATCGACAGTTATTATTGTAGTGTGTATCATACTAATTATTTTCGGCGCATACTGGGTTTTCAAAGACAAGAGTGAGCCTCCCGTGGTTGAAAAAGAGACGATCCAGGCCCCCCTTCCACGAATGGCAAACCTTCCTTCCAAGAAAAATGTTATCGAGCCGCCGCCACCACCTTCCTATCCTTCTGATGCGCCGCTCCTTGAGCAGGCCCGAAATGCCTTGAGAGATGAGGTGGAAGCTGCCGAGGCAGTGGCTTTGGCCAAATCATTGCCTGAATACCCGGAACGGGCCGACGCCGCCTTTCTTTTGTTGGAATATGCGGCCGATAGCGGAAATCCCGAGGCCGCACTGGAGATCGGGAAGTATTATGATCCTCTCTACAAGGGTCCCTGTGGCAGCATTCGTAAAAATCCTGCCAAGGCCTATGAATGGTACCGGGAGGCAATAATAGATGGACAGGAAAAGGCCGGGGGCCGGCTGGCCAATCTTCGACTGTGGGTTGAGGAACAGGCTGAACAAGGTTCTGGCGAGGCACAAAACCTGCTGAAGAATTGGCAGTAAAACGTAAGCAAATATGGAGGGTTATAATGGATATAATGGCACCAAAGGTGCGAAATATAGCTATGTATGTGGCAACCGTTCTGCTTGTCTTTATGGCGCTGGCATGGCCGGCAAGGGGCGTTGCCCAGCAGTGTAAGCCCCTTCTTATAGACGGCAAGAAGACCTTGTATCAACGAGTGGTGACACACCCGGGTGCCGCCCTTTTCGCCCGCGCAGGAGAATCATCTTCCCTGTTGCAAAGAAGGATTAAACCCTTTACGATCTTTTACGTCTATGAGCGAACTTCAGTAAATGGGACTCAGTGGTTACTGGTGGGGCCGTCGGTTAATTGTAAAACGTCGGGATGGCTCAAAGGAACCAAGGTCTCCGATTGGCTGCAATCAATGACACTGGTTTTCACGGAAAGGACAGGCCGGCAGCCCGTACTGTTTTTCAAGGATCTGAATTCCCTTGAACGAGTAGGCGCCTCCGATTCTCCTGGTAAAATTGCGGCGAGCCTGCTTTCTGACTTTTCGGCCATAAAATCGGGGGAAAAGCCCCATTCCGATGCATTTCCGATTGTGGCCATTGAACCCTGGAAAGAGGCCGTTTCAAGAGAACGGTTTTATCTTATGCCCATTTTCAAGAAAGTGCAGCGATTCGAGGATGTTAACTTTCTGAAAATCGCTTCTATTGATCCTGCCTCCGGCCGCCTGCCTGACGAATCGGGCTTGAAAACTGCTATCGTGTTCATAATAGACACCACTATATCCATGGCACCGTACATAGAACGTACCAGGGAGGCTGTACGCCGGATCTATGACTCTATCGAAAAGGCTGGCTTAATGGATAAGGTCGCCTTTGGGATGGTCGCCTTTCGCAACAGTACAAAGGCGACACCGGCACTCGGTTATGTAAGCAGGGTATTGTCGGACCTGCGGGATGGACACAAGCGAGCTGAGTTTGACCGAGCCTTGACGGGTGTATCGGAAGCCGGGGTTTCCACTCACTCATTCAACGAGGACGCCTTTGCAGGTCTGGAGACTGCCCTTGAGGAACTGAACTGGGGGCCCTATCAATCGCGGCTTGCCTTCCTCATTTCAGATGCCGGTGCTATTCGCAATGATGACCCCTATTCATCGACAGGCATGAACGAAAATGAAATGGCAGATATGGCGGAAGCTCGCGGTGTTAAAATTTTTGCCCTTCATCTCAAAACACCGGAAGGCAAAAAAATGAATAACCACACCTATGCCGAACACCAGTATCGGGCATTAACCAGACATTCCGATGCGACTATCAGAGATCTTTACACGCCCATTGATGCAGATGAAATTGCGAAAGGAGTTCGAAGTTTCGGACAAGTGGTCGAGAGTGTTGCCGCACAGATGGTCAAGCTGGTGCGGGTTACGGCTGCCGGTGAACGTTTTGCATTGCCCGATCAATCAGAGCCTGTGCCGCCAGACGATGTTGTTAGAATCGCAGAGCGCAAGGCGGCTATCCTGGGGTATGCAATGCAGCTCGAATTTCTTGGACGGAAGGGCGACGCCGGACCTCCGAAAGTGGTAAATGCCTGGGTCCCGGATATGGATCTTGCGCGACCTGATACACCGGCCTTTCAGACAACAGTTCTGCTTACCAAAAATCAGCTGAGCGACCTCCATCAACGGCTGAAGGTGATCCTTGATCAGGCACAGAGAACCAAGAGAACAGGCGCCAGGGATTTCTTTCAGAGCATTTTGTCTGCAGTTGCGCAGACGTCGCGTGATCCAAAAGAATTTAGCAGAAGGCCCGATCGGAATCTCTGCCAGTTAGGTTATCTCGGAGAATTTCTCGATGATCTTCCCTGTCGCAGCTACATTATGAGTTTGACGGAAGAAGACTGGTACCGGCTGAGTGTTGGAGAACAACAGGCATTTATAGACGATCTGGAATCAAAAATAAGAAGATATCAACAATACTATGATGACGTGGCAAACTGGGTGGGCTTCGGAGACACCGATCCTGGAGATAAGTTCTACCGGGTGCCATTAAGCATGATGCCCTAACCATGGAGGAACTATCTGTGTCTGACCGGGATATCCAATTTGTTGCCGCAGCCCTCAATAATAGAGCATCTATCTCCACCCCTATTGCAAAGGCCCGGCATATCTTTCATATCAGGGGGATCACTAAACAGTGGTCCGGTGGACATGGTTTTCGACTGACAGTGCCGGAGCTTACCATCCACCGGGGTGAAAAAGTGGCCCTGGTAGGATTCAGTGGCTGTGGCAAGAGTACCCTCCTGGACATGCTGGCCATGGTGTTGCGGCCTGAACGCGCCATGGAGTTCCTCTTCTTTCCCGAGCAAGGAGAGCCGTTGGATGTTACAGCGGCATGGAATAAAAGAGACTTGAATATGCTTGCCAGTGCCCGAATGCTGAACATGGGTTATGTTCTTCAAACAGGTGGTCTCTTTCCTTTTCTTACTGTTCGTGACAATATCGGAATCAGTCGGCAGGTGCTTGGTCTCCCTGTTCGGGAGGCCGTTGAGGCGATAGCCGTGCGATTGAAGATAGACGGTCACCTTGAAAAGCTTCCCGCCCAATTATCTGTGGGCGAACGGCAGCGAGTGGCCATTGCCAGGGCGATGGCTCATGATCCCTCGGTGGTAATTGCCGATGAGCCGACAACATCGCTTGACCCGATTAATTCTGATGAGATCATGGAACTTTTCATTACCATGGCAGATGAATTTGGCGTCACCTTGATAGTGGCGACTCATGAGTGGGAGCGAGTGGAAGAACGTGGTTTTCGTCAAGTCAAGTTTTACCTCAAACAAGACAAAGCCGATGGAACCGTTCGAGCCATAGTAGAAGGTTAACAAAGGGGGAAATGGATGCATTACTTTGGAACAGTCGTTCGGTTGTCTCTGTGCGATTACTTTCATGAGCGGTTACTGTCTGTGTGTGCCGTGCTGGGCCTGGCGGCTGTGCTGGCCCCCTTGCTTGTGCTCTTTGGTGTCAAGAGCGGAATTATAAACACAATGGCCGATCGTCTGATAGAGGACCCGCTGAACAGGGAAATTTCGTCGGTAGGAAGCGGGCACTATGAAAAAGACTGGTTTTTATCGATGGGCAAACATCCTGACGTGGCCTTTGTTATTCCCCAAACGCGATCGATTGCCGCAAACATGGTGCTATACAATAGAAAAGGCGGGCAGACAAATACGGTTGCCGTAGACCTCATTCCAACGATGGAAGGAGATCCACTGCTGGAGAAATGGGGGAGTATTCCTGCCGATGATACCTCTGTCACGCTGACTCAGTCAGCTGCCCGCCGGCTCGGTGTTTCCATTGGCCAGGAAGTGACGGGTCTGGTCGGAAGATCGGTGAAAGGTATCAAGGAACAGGTCGCAATCAAGTTCAAGGTGAGTTCCATACTGCCCATAGAGGCACTGCCACGCCGGGCCGCCTTTGTACGACTAAAACTGTTAGAGGCAACGGAAGACTACCGTGACGGTTTTGGTTCAGCTGCTTTTGCCTGGCCGGGAAAGGCGAGACGTGCCGGCCCGAGAGCCTATGCCGGTTTTCGCATGTATGCGCGTTCTATTTATGGTGTAGCAGCCTTGCGTGACCTTCTGATGGATCAGGGCGTGGAAGTTTACACCAGGGCCGAGGAGATAGAAGTGATCCGAACTCTTGATCGTGCCTTTGGCCTTATTTTTAAACTCATCGCCATCGTGGCGGTATTCGGCTATTTTGCTTCCATGGCAAGCAACGTACTGGCCAATGTTAACCGAAAAAGTCGTCACTTAGGCGTTATTCGCCTGATCGGCTTTTCCACAGGCAGTATGATCTGGTTTCCTATTGTACAGTCGATAGCAACAAGCATTCTGGGAAGCGTGACTGCCTTCTGCTTCTATCTGATAGCGGAGATAATGATTAACCGCCTTTTTGATCAATACCTTGCAGATGGAGAATACATCTGCAGGCTTTCTTTCGTTCATATGTTGTTCGCTTTGGCATTGACGCTGCTCATGTCAATCCTTGCCTCGGTCTATGCAGCTTATCGAGTGGCGAGGATTGAACCGTCACAGGTCATTCGTGACGTGTAAAAAAGGGGTCAGGTCTCAACATTTGACATTTCTATGATCTGGGAAAATCATGGCAGTCTTTTCTCAGAAGTGTCAAATGTTGAGACCTGACCCCTTCCGCATTCCATATATAGACACCCTTTCCTTTTTGTGATAGTTAAACACAGTCTTGGTTTTCGGTTAGTGGCGGGGACAGTAAATATTCCAGGGGGACAACAGTCCGGGTATGAAACCCATTAAAAGCATAGGTATCATAGCAAACAGTTCCAAAGAGAATGCAGTAGAGCAGGCAGAGAGGTTGAGAGACTGGCTTTCGGATCGGGGGGTGAAGGTATTCCTTGAAACGAAACTGAACGGCGAGGGGGATGAAACAAGGGAATTTGTTTCTCTAATAGATATGGTTGTCGTCTTTGGCGGAGATGGCACACTCCTCGTGGCGGCGCGCCTCGTGAAAAAATATGGTGTCCCCATCGTGGGTATAAACCTGGGCGGCTTTGGATTCATGACAGTGATCAACCTGAACGAAATGTTCGATGTCATGGAGATTATTCTCAGGGGAGATTATAAGACTTCCAGGAGAATGATGCTCGATGCCTCTGTTGGAGAAAAGGAATGTTCCGTATTGAATGACATTGTCATCAGCCGGGGCGGTCTCTCCAGGATGGTAAATCTCGAAACCTCTGTCGATGACAAATATCTTGCAACATTTAAGGCAGACGGTCTGATAATATCGACTCCCACGGGTTCGACTGCCTACTCGCTTTCTACGGGGGGGCCTATAGTTTTCCCCGAGCACAATTTAATTATCATTAACCCTATATGTCCCCATTCACTGACAAACAGGCCCATCATGCTCCCGCCCGAGTCCACCATCAAGGTCAAACTGATGGATGAAGAGGAGGGCGTCAAGGTGGCGATGGACGGACAGGTTGTGAATGTCCTCCAGTCGGGTGAGGCGATTACCATAAGAAAATCAAAATATCATATCAATATTGTTGATTCCCCTCTCCGCGGTTACCTGGAAGTGCTGCGGACAAAGCTGGGGTGGGGAGGATCACCGTAAGGGCGCAATGCTGGAAGAATTGAGGATCAAGAATCTTGCTATAATAGATGAACTGAAGGCCTCTTTTACGGGCGGACTCAATGTAATGTCGGGAGAGACGGGCGCGGGGAAATCCATTATTGTCGGTGCCGTCAGCCTCCTCTTGGGAGACAGGGCATCTGCCGATTTGATCAGATCGTCCGAGGATTCAGCGTATGTAGAGGCCCTCTTTGATATCAAGGGAAAAGAGCGGATAAGAGAAAAACTTGAGGGTATGGGGTTCTATGAGGGCGATGACCTTATCATAAAACGTGTCGTATCCAGAACGGGTAAGAATAAGGTTTATATCAATGGAAATCTTGCAACACTGGGAATGCTTACATCGTTGAGTGAATACCTGGTGAATATCTGTGGTCAGCATGAGCATCAGGTTATTCTCAAATCGGATAATCATATAGACATACTCGATGAATTTGGAGAGCTGCAGTCCGACCGTCGGGAATTTGGCGGATTTTATAATGACTATCTGGCACTGAAGAAGAGATTTGAGGAACTGGAATCACAGAATAGAGAAAGGCATGAAAGAGAGGATCTGCTCAAATTTCAGTTGAAGCAGATAGAAGACAGCGCGCCTGTCATCGGTGAAGACCAAGCTCTCCTTGATGAAAAGAAGCTCCTCGTCAATGCAAAAAGGTTGAGGGAGTTTGCAGACGAATCCCACAATATACTCTACAGCAAGGAGGGGTCCATACTCGAACAATTCGCTCGCGTTATAAGTTGTGTAAAGGAAATAAAGGAGATCGATCCCGAGTTAAGGATTTCACAAAATGACCTCGATTCCAGCTACTACAATCTTGAGGAGACGGCCTTTTCATTGAGGGATTATGCGAAGGAACTGCACTTTAACCCGGCCCGGCTCGAGGAAATTGAAGATCGTCTGGAACTGCTGGGGAGCCTCAAACGTAAATATGGCGGATCTATCGAGGTTGTGCTGGAGCATAAGGATAAGATAGAGCAAGAGCTGATGGGCATATTATCACTGTCGGAAGAGATCGAGAACATATCGATTGAAATTTCAGAACAGAGAAAGACACTGTTGGAGAAGGCACGCAATCTATCGCAGAAGAGGCACGAGGCCGCCGAAAGATTGCAGGGGAATATAGAGAGGGAAATCCACTCCTTGAGGATGGAGAACACGACCTTTGCCGTCCAGTTTATTGATTTTCCGACGGACAGTGACACAGATTCCATCGTGAATTCCAAGGGGATCGATGTAGTGGAATTCTATCTCTCGACAAATGTGGGAGAGGCACTGAAGCCCCTGAATCGTATAGCCTCGGGAGGCGAACTCTCTCGGATAGTTCTGGCAATGAAGAAGGCCCTTGCCAGGACGGGGTCTATCGGCACCGTTATATTTGATGAGGTGGACAGCGGAATAGGCGGGGCCGTTGCAGAGGTGATAGGGAGCAAATTAAGGGATGTGGCAAAAGACCACCAGGTCATATGCATAACACACCTGCCGCAGATTGCCTGTTTCGGAGAGACCCATTTTCTGGTTTCCAAGAGGGTTGAGGGGGATCGAACCAACACCGCCGTAACCCTTCTGGATAAGACAGAGCGTCTCGACGAGATTACCCGGATGTTGGGGGGAGTGGATATAACGGAAACAACGAGAGAACATGCCAGGGAAATGCTGGATGGGACAAATAATAATTAGGATGTGAGATGCTGAGAAAAGCAAAAGTTGGTGATATTAAAGAGGTACACTGGGTAATAAACGAGTCTGCGAAAAAGGGTGAAATGCTCCCTCGGTCTTTAATGAAGCTCTACAGTGATATGCGGGATTTTTTTGTCTACCTCGATGGGGATCATGGTCCCCTGGTCGGTGTCTGCGCCATTCATATCTTCTGGGAAAATCTTGCCGAAGTGAGATCTCTCTATGTAAAGGAAGAATACCGCAGACGGGGGATTGCGAGAAAGCTGGTGGAGGCCTGCATGTCCGAGGCCGTCACGCTCGATCTCTACAAGATATTTGCGCTCACCTATCAAAAGGACTTTTTTGAAAGTTTGGGGTTCGAGGAGACGAAACGAGACAATCTTCCCGAGAAGATATGGTCCGACTGTTTCAAATGTCCCAAGTATCCCGATTACTGTGACGAAACCGCCATGATTATGGAACTCTGACGAATGATAGGGGGGTAGAAAAATGACCAACAAGAGGGCCGCGCTTTTTTTAATACCCTTCCTTGTGCTTGTCTTTCTCACTGGATGTGTCACAACACCCTATGAAGAAATCTCGACTCCCCTCGTTTCCGTTAAACCATCGAAGGTTTCTTTCCTTGCCGATGATCTTGATGAAGAAAATCTGGAGCTTGCCGCTGTAAGGAGCCTCAAATATTATGAAAGGCTGCCTGAAACTGCTCTTTTCACCTTCGGGCAGGATATATATACTGTAAGGGAATTGAAGGGATCGCTGCTCGAATTGTTGGAAATTCTGGCCACATCCGACTCCGATCAGGAGAGAAATAGCAGAATCAAAGGCGCATTCACAATATATAAGTCGATCGGGCGGGGAGAAGAGGGGAGTGTCTTCTTTACCGGCTATTACGAACCCCTTCTCCATGGCTCACTGGAGAAAACCGCGCGTTACCGCCATCCCCTTTACCGGATTCCCGATGATCATGTAATCATAGATTTGGGACAATTCAAAGAGAGGTACAGGGGCAAGAGCATAATCGCCCGAATTAAAGACGGCAGGGTTGTCCCCTATTATACCCGTGAGGATATCGATGGTGAAAAGTCTCTGAAAGGGAGAGGCCTGGAAATTGCCTGGGTCGACGATCCCATAGACCTCTTTTTTTTGCACATACAGGGCTCCGGTACGATAAGGCTTCCAGACTGCACTTCGATGCAGGTGAGTTACGCCCACAAGAACGGCCACCCCTACAGGAGCATTGGAAGATTGCTTGTCGATCGGGGAAAGATAACCATGGACGAATCGTCAATGGATAGCATAAAGGCATATCTGAGACAGTATCCACAGGAGATGACTGATATACTGAACCATAACGAGAGTTATGTGTTTTTTCGCATAGTCGACAAAGGCCCCATAGGGAGCCTGAATGTACCCGTAACACAGCAGAGATCCATTGCCACCGATTCATCGCTCTTTCCGAAGGGTGCCCTTGCCTTTATTAAAACGAAAAAACCGGTTATTGGAAAAGATGGCGTTATTAAGGAATGGGTTTCCTTTTCACGTTTTGTGCTGAACCAGGATACGGGCGGAGCAATCAAAGGTCCCGGCAGGGTTGATCTCTTTTGTGGAAAGGGCAAAGAAGCCGAGATTATGGCGGGCCATATGAAGGAAGAAGGGGAACTCTATTTTCTGGTAAAGAAAAGGTAGCACAGCATTATTTTCAGAATGTGATGGATTTCACAGGATTTTTGTTATTTAGTTGCTTGCTTTCTCCTCTATCGTGCGGTATATCTAGCCGCAGGCACGGCATGATACCTTTTACGTTATTCAGCCCTATGATTTTCTGGTTTTTTCTTGATTGTTGATTTTAGTTGTGTTAAATCTGTGCTTTGCGTAATCTATAATGGCAAATTATAAAGAACATTCCGGCGGTTATACCTGTTGGTAGACCGTAAGGGGGAACAGAAGAGTAATCATAATCTAAGATTTTAAAAAATTCATGAAGGGGGTATGAGGCATGACAAAAGCAGATTTAGTAGCAGCAATTGCAAAGGATGCAGATATCACTAAGATAGCCGCCGGTAAGGCATTGGACTCATTCGTTAGTAACGTCGTAGGCGAACTCAAGGCGGAAGGCAGGCTCGGCCTTGTGGGATTTGGAACCTTTTCTCTCGTAGAGAGAAATGCCAGGACGGGAAGAAACCCCCAGACTGGTGCGGCAATAGAAATCAAGGCCAAAAAGGTTGTTAAGTTTAAGGCCGGTAAAGGTTTGTCCGAACAGTTCTAGTGAGGCATGCAGAGACCATTGAAGCCCCCGATCTTTCAAGCGTCGGGGGTTTTTTTGTGCCCCACTCGCATTGTCCGGAGGATCTACTCTTGATTTTCAGAGACCCTGTGGCATTCCTCGGAGCATAACTGCCTCAGAGTGAACGTGATGGTAGTGAGGGATTAGATACATTACGATTATGCCATTTGACAGAATCTGATTTATTTTGTTATATCATCAGCTATCTATGGAGAAATTGAAGGCATCGAAGCTTTCGGGAAAGCACTTGTTGTTCAAGGTAGCGGCATTAGGTGTTCCAAATAGTCGAAGAGATTAGCCGAGGATAGGCGCGGGCTGTCAGGGATCCATGGGTAATACATAATTTGAGGTAATGGTGTGGTAAAAAAACGAATCTTAAGCGGTATGCGACCGACGGGGAGACTTCATCTGGGTAATCTGCACGGGGCTCTCAACAATTGGGTGGAACTTCAGAATGAGGGGAGTTATGAGTGCTTCTATTTTGTGGCGGACTGGCATGCATTGACAAGTGATTATAAGGATACGGGTTTTATTCAAGATAATATCACCGATATGGTAATCGACTGGCTCAGTGTCGGTCTCGATCCCTCACTGAGTACGCTTTTCGTTCAATCGAAGGTGAAGGAACATGCCGAACTCTTTCTCATCCTTTCCATGATAACTCCCCTGGCATGGCTTGAGAGAAATCCCACATATAAGGAGATGAAGACGGAAATAGCCGATAAGGACCTGTCAACCTTCGGATTTTTGGGGTATCCCGTTCTTCAGGCTGCAGATATCATTATGTATAAGGCCTATGGCGTGCCCGTGGGGGTGGACCAGCTTCCCCATGTCGAACTGACGCGCGAAATTGCAAGGCGGTTTAATTACTTTTATAAGGAAGTCTTTCCCATTCCCGAACCCCTATTGACTGAAGTTCCGAAACTCCTCGGTATCGATGGAAGAAAGATGAGCAAATCATATAATAATTCAATATATCTGAGAGACAGGGGAGACGATCTGAGGCAGAAGGTTGGCGCCATGTTCACCGATCCCCAGAGGATGAGAAAAAGTGATCCCGGGAGACCGGAGATCTGCAATGCCTTCGCCTTTCACAAGATATACTCACCGTCTGATGAAGTCGATGAAATCTCAGAAGGGTGCAGAAATGCAACTATCGGCTGTGTCGCATGTAAAAAGCGTCTTGCCGATGCAATCTTACGGGGTATGGAACCGATCCACGAACGTCAGGACTATTATTTAAACAACCTGGACGTCGTAAAAGAGGTTATAGAAGCGGGGACATCCAGGGCAACTGAAATAGCACAACTAACCATGGACGAAGTAAGGGAAGTCGTGAAGATCTAATTATGTCTTATAAATTCAGGCTGGACATCTTTGAAGGTCCTTTGGATCTTCTGCTCTATCTGATTAAAAAGAATGAAATAGACATTTACAATATTCCCATCGCAGTCATAACTGAACAATACCTCGAATACATAGAGGTAATGAAATCGCTGAATCTCAACCTTGCCGGAGAATATCTGGTTCTGGCAGCCACGCTGATTCACATAAAATCGAGAACCCTCCTTCCCGTTCATGATGAAGATGACACGGAAGATGAAGAAGATCCTCGTGACGAACTGGTGCGGCAGCTGCTCGAGTATAAGACCTTCAAAGAGGCGGCGTTGAATCTCGATAGCATGACACTGCTCGGTCGGGATATCTTCAGAAGGGAATTTAGTGACGAAGACGGCGATGAAGAGGCGGAGAGACCGGTAAAGGAAATAGGCATATTTGAACTCGTTGAGGCCTTCAGGAAGATGGTTGCCCAATCGGCTGCACCGGAACTCATGGAGATAGACGTTGAAAAGATCTCCCTCTCCGAAAGAATAAATGAGATTATTGACGAACTCAACGAGAAAAAGACGCTCACCTTCACCGACCTCGTTGGTGAACTGCATGATAAAATGAGATTGGTATACACCTTCCTTGCCATTCTTGAACTTGTGAAACTGAGGATAATCAAGGCATATCAGACCGTATCGTACGGAACAATTAGAATAAGTCTTGCTGTGGAGAAATAGATGGATAACTTAAAGGCCGTTGTCGAGGCCCTCATCTTTGTTTCAGAAACACCCCTGTCTCTCAGTAAAATGATGGAAATTATTGGAGATTCCGAAAAAGATGCGATTGCAGGCGTTGTAAATGATCTTCTCGTAGACTATAATAACAGGGACGGCGGCATATTTTTGATTGAAGTGGCCGGAGGCTATCAATTCCGGACGAAAGAAAGATGCGCTCCATGGATACGGCAATTGAGGGCGACGAGGCCAAAGGCCTTGAGTCAGGCGGCTCTGGAGACCATCGCAGTGATAGCCTACAGGCAGCCAGTCATGAAATCTGAAATAGAAAAGGTGCGCGGCGTCGATGTGAGTGGTATTGTAAAGGGATTGATGGAAAAGAATCTCGTGAGAATAGTGGGGCGAAAGGATGTGCCGGGGAGGCCCATCATCTATGGCACTACCAAGAAATTTCTCGAGATATTCGGTCTGAAGGATCTGTCTGACCTTCCGACATTAAAGGAATTAGAGGAGTAGCATTGTGGTCGTGGAGCGTCTTCAAAAGATAATCGCTCGTTCCGGTATTGCCTCGCGGCGTTCCGCCGAGGAGATGATAAAAAATGGCAGGGTGAGTGTCAATGAAAGTATTGTAACCATACCGGGAACGAAAGCGGACGGCGGCAGGGACAAAATCCGCGTAGATGGAAAACTCATATCTGTCGAGGTATCACATGTCTATATAATGGTGAATAAGCCCCGGGGATATATTACCGCTCTCAGTGATCCACAGGGGAGACCCGTCGTAACTGATCTGATTGACAGGATAGATGAACGGGTTTTCCCCGTTGGCAGGCTTGATTATGATTCGGAAGGACTCTTGTTGATGACCAATGATGGTGATTTTTCCTACAGAATACAGCACCCGAAATTTAAAATTTCCAAGACCTACAGGATCAAGATAAAGGGGAGTATTGGAAGTGAGGAAAGTGCTGCCATTAAAAAGGGGAGAAATCTTAAGGATGGTCACTTCAAACCTTCACATACTGTCATTGAGAAAAGTAACAGGAAAAGCTGTTGGCTGAGAATGACCATCATGCAGGGGAGAAACAGAATTATAAGACGTTTTTTTGATTCGATTGACCGGCCCGTAGTCCGGCTTATAAGGATTGCTGTGGAAGAGATAGAACTGGGCGACCTCCGCGAGGGAGAGTACAGACACCTGAACAAACGCGAGGTCAAAAGGCTGCTCCATCCCACGAATCGGTAAATGTTTGAAAAAATCGTAGAATTATCTTGACATTAATAGCAAAATACATATTATGCTCTACCAGATGATGTAAAGTGAAATATATTTATTGTGGTTTATATATAAGCTATATGGAAGGGGGTCTTTTATGAATAAGTCCGAATTAATAACCGGTTTGAGTAGAAAAGAAAATTTGACGGAGCGACAGGCTACGGATGTAGTCAATCTTATATTCAAAGATTTTCATGATAAGTTGAAAAGTGGCGGTCGAATAGAGGTGAGAGGCTTCGGTAGTTTTGTGGTAAGGGAGTACAGGGCATATACGGGCAGGAACCCCAAGACGGGTGGAACAATACAGGTGGCCCCCAAAAAACTCCCCTTCTTCAAGGTAGGGAAAGAACTGAGGGAGAGAGTGGATTCTAAATAGTCGAGAGATCCCAGTGAATAGGTGAGAGAACGTCAGTAAGGGGGAGTGGATGCTCCCCTTTTATATTTTTAAGTACTGGAACACTGGAAAGGCCCCCAGAGGGCAGGGAGTCCATGTGGGACAGCGAGGAATTGTAGCTCCCGGCAACAAGGTGGGGGGAATGGACTTTTCCTCCAGCCAAGCGGAAAATAAAAGCCCCCTCCATGAGAGGGGGTTTTTCTGTGTGGGCAGCCTGTCCTGCAGATTATAATATTCCTTGAGAGCAAGCAATCACTTCACTGTGGTGACGGGGCAGGGAGAATGCAGTATGACATACTGGGCATTGGATCCCAGGAGGAACTTTTCAACCTTCGATTTCTTTATGATGCCGATGATGAGTTCGTTTGCATCATTGTCCTTGGCAAACTGGACAATATCTTCGCCCGGATCAAGACCCCGGATCAGGAGGTGTTGTTCGCAGGGGATTCCATCCTTTTCTACCGATTTTACGGCCTCCTCCAGGCCGATTTTGGCCTCTTCGATCTTTTCAACGTGTTCCCGATTGCCGCCGAATAAAGATGTCACTATAAATATTTTACAGTCAAAGGCATGAGCGTGTTTTTTTGCTAATTTCACAGCCTCTTTTGCCATCTCAGACCCATCATAACCTACCAGGATTTTCATTGTTGCCTCCTTGTTGCTATTTTTTTTTAATTGTACGTTTCGAGGTCTCAACATTCCTGACATCGAAGCACAGCTTAAAAAATTTAAAAAAGCAAGTATAATCCATGACTAAAATGTATCAAAAACATCAAATAATGTCAACTTAAAGCTTGGAAGATGCCGGGGCGCAGTGACTGAATATTCCTTGATTAAATCCTTTTTGTGGTGTAGATCAACTGTATGAAAGAAAAAGGGAATATAATCAACTGATCAATTATTAATTATAAAGGAATTACGGGAATGGCTTTAGATGATGGTGAAATGTCGAATAGCGGCAGTGAAGCGAATCAGGGGGATCAGAAAAACAAGGAGAGGATTGAGGAGCTAAAGCGGTTATATCCGGAAAAATTTGCAACTGAAAATGAGATCTTCAGTTATATTCATCGTGGTAATAAGCTGTTCATCAGTTCAGCCTGTGGGGAACCGCAGTATCTCGTTAAGGCGCTGGTACAGTATGTGGAGTCCCATCCCAAGGCCTTTTTCGATGCCGAAATATTTCATATCTGGACCCTCGGTGTTGCACCCTACACAGATGTAAAATTCCAGCGTAATTTCAGACAGAACTCCTTTTTCGTCAGCGATAATACGAGAGCATCCGTCAATGAAGGCTTGGCAGACTACTCACCCATCTTTCTTTCTCAGATTCCCAATCTCATAAAGCTGGGGACCGTTCCCATCGATGTCGCCCTTATTCAGACATCCTATCCCGACGAACACGGATATATGAGTCTTGGCGTCAGCGTCGATATAGTCAAGGTGGCCGTTGAAAAGGCCTCCGTCGTCATTACACAGATCAATTCAAATATGCCGCGTGTTCATGGCAACGGTTTCATCCATGTGAGGGACGTATCATTTATTATTCCCTATGACGAACCGCTATTGAATTATCATGCCGGTTTGGACACGGATGCCATACAGAATATTGCCAGGCATGTATCCCGTCTCGTCGAAGACGGAGATACCATTCAGGTAGGATACGGCACCATACCCAATGCCATACTCTATAACCTTTGTGACAAGAAACACCTGGGGGTTCATACTGAGCTTCTCGGTGATGGCATCGTTAATCTGATGAAGAAGGGGGTAATAGATAATTCAAGGAAGACACTCAATGCGGGAAAGACCGTGGCATCCTTCTGCATGGGAAGTAAAGAGACCTATGACTTTATAAACGATAATCCCATGATAGAATTCAGGACTATCGATTATACAAACAATCCCTTGATTATAGCACAGCATGATAACATGAAGGCCATCAATACGGCGCTTCAGATTGATCTGACGGGTCAGGCGACGGCAGAATCCATAGGGAAGATCTTTTACAGTGGCATCGGAGGTCAGGCCGATTTCATGAGGGGCAGCGTGTTGGCTAAGAACGGTAAAACGATTCTTGTTATTCAGTCAACGGCGGAAAAGGGCGAGGTGTCGAGGATAGTCCCCTATATACAAGAAGGAGCGGGTGTAACGCTCAACAGGGGGGATGTGCGGTATGTCGTGACGGAATACGGCATTGCCTATCTGCACGGGAAAAATATCAGGGAACGGTCTATGGAATTGATATCCATCGCTCACCCGAAATTCAGGCCCTGGCTTATAGAAGAGGCGAAGAAGGAGGGGCTCATCTATCGAGATCAGGCATTTATACCGGGTAAAAGAGGTGAATATCCAGATAATATAGAGAGTTACAGGGTAACTAAAGGGGGGACGGAACTCCTCATGAGACCTGTTAAAATCAGTGACGAACCCCTGATTAAGGATTTCTTCTATTCTCTGTCAGATAAGAGCCTCTATCGGAGGTTTATTTCGAGACGAAAAGATATGCCCCATGAGCGTCTCCAATCCTTTGTCGTAATTGATTATACGAAGGAGATGATAATACTCGCCATTATTAAAGAAGAGGGAAAGGAAAAAATCCTCGGTATCGGTCAGTATGGCATAGAGGAAAAGAGTCACTCAGGGGAAGCGGCATTTACCGTAAGGGATCATTTCCATAATAAGGGGATAGCCACGGAAATACTGTCCTACTTGACCTACCTGGCAAAAAGACAGGGACTTCTCGGTTTTACTGCAGAGGTGTTGGTGGAAAATAAACCGATGCTTCGGGTGTTTGAAAAAATGGGATTTGATATTCAAAAACGAATCATGGCTGGAGTGTATGAACTGAAAATGGCATTTAAGGAGTAGCGTGGAATGAATAAACCAGATTATCACAATATAAAGTATCTATTTGAACCGCATTCTGTTGCGGTTGTAGGGGCGTCCCGCAATCCGGAGAAGATCGGTTATAAGGTGGTGCAAAATATCATTACGGGGGGATATAAAGGGCGTATCTATCCTATCAATCCACAGGGGGGTGAAATACTGGGCGTACCTGTATATAAGAAGATTGAAGATGTGGAAGAAGATATCGACCTTGCCTGTATCGTTGTCCCCGCAAAATACGTATTCGAATCAATCAAGAACTGTACCACAAAACATGTTAAACACAGTTTAATCATAACATCCGGTTTTTCCGAGGTGGGCAATATAGAGGAAGAGAATAAGATTAAAAACTATGCCACCTCCCATGGTATGCGTATTATGGGCCCGAATATGTTTGGTTTGTATTTTTCTTCTTCCTCTTTGAACGCGACCTTCAGTCCTCCGGGGATAATACCGGGTGGTGTCGCAATCATTACACAAAGTGGCGCTCTCGGGCTTGCCATGATCGGGAAGACCGCTGTTGAAAACATGGGCCTTTCTTCGATTTGTTCTGTCGGGAATAAGTGCGATATCGATGAGGCCGACCTTCTGGAATATCTGGTACCCCATGAAGAGACGAAAGTAATACTCATGTATATCGAGGGGATACGAAATGGCGAGAGATTGATCGAAGCCCTGAAAAAGGCTACGAAGAAAAAGCCAGTTATTGTCGTTAAATCCGGCCGTTCAAAACGAGGGGCCGCCGCGGCTGCTTCACATACGGGCTCCCTTGCCGGGGCGGACAACGTCTTTGATGCCATTATGAAACAGTGTGGTGCCTTGAGGGCGGAAACGGTAAAAGATGCCTTTACATGGTGCAAGTATATCTCAAACAATCCCTATCCACCGGGAAAGGAAGTGGTCATCGTAACCAATGGTGGCGGAATTGGTGTGTTAGAGACTGACGCATGTGAAAAATATGGCGTGTCTCTCTATGACAATACAAATAAGATGAAGGAAATATTTTCACCCGTTACTCCTGATTTCGGTTCCCTGAAGAATCCCATTGATATCACAGGGGGGGCTCAATCCCGACATTATGATGAAGCCCTGGGAGCCGCTCTGAAATGCGACAGCATTCACGCAGTGCTTGCACTGTACTGCGAAACGGCGGTATTTGATTCGGAGAAGTTGCCGGAGATGGTAAGGAGAAACTATGAAAACTACAAAAAACAAAAAAAGCCGATACTCTTTTCTCTCTTCGGAGGACAAAAGATGGAAGAGGCGGTAACAAACCTGGGTAAAGAAAATATACCTGTCTATAGTAATATAAATGACTCGGTATCGCCCCTGGGCGCAGTTTATACATATAAGAACTATCTTGAGACCAGTTCCGATGACATTGATGATGTGGATCTGGATATTGACGCGATTAACAAGATTGTGGAAAAGGCACGGGCCGAGGATCGATACTTTTTACTCACCCATGAGGCCCAGAACATCATGAATATTGCCGGTGTACCCATTCCCCGCACAATCATTGCCTCGTCACTTGAAGGGGCGGTCAAAAGTGCAAAAAATATAGGGTATCCCGTCGTAATGAAAATCGTTTCCAAGGATATCATACACAAGAGTGACGCCGGCGGGGTGGCAATAAATCTTCTGAATAAGAAAGAGGTTGTCGATGCCTATGAGGCCATCATGCGTAGCTGTAAGACAAAGGTCCCCGGGGCCCTCATTGAGGGAATAGAAGTGGCGGAAATGGTACAGGCCGGGACTGAGATAATTGCCGGAGCCAAGATCGATCCCTCCTTTGGTCCTATTATTATGGTGGGGCTGGGAGGTATATATGTTGAGGTGATGAAAGATGTGGCATTCAGAGCCTATCCGCTTAATCGCAGGGAAGTGTTATCGATGATCAGTGACATAAGATCCTATTCCCTTTTGCTGGGAGTGAGAGGAGAAAAGACAAAGGATATCGACAGCCTTGTCGATATAAACCTCAAGCTTGGTGCCATTGTTCATAAATGCAGAGGAATCAGCGATATAGAAGTTAATCCCGTGGTAGTCTATGAGCAGGGGAAGGGTTCAAAGGCAGTAGATACCAGAATATTACTTTCAAGAGACTAGAGAGGTGACATAAATGGATAAGTTAATCATAGCTTCGACGAGGAAAAACTCAGGCAAAACCAGCATCATTATTGGTATGGCAAAGCTTTTTGGTAAGGATTTCGGATATCTGAAACCCTTTGGCGACAGGTTGTATTATCGAAAAAAGAGGCTCTGGGATTATGATTCCGCATTGATGACGAGTGTCTTTGATCTGGCGGAAAGTCCCGAAGATATGAGCATAGGCTTTGAGCATACTAAAGTACGATATATGTATACCGAGGAGACAATAAAAGATAAACTCTCCGAGATGGTTGCCGATGCGGGCAAAGGAAAGGATCTTGTTCTTATCGAGGGGCCTCAGACCCTGTCATACGGTGCCTTTGTCAATCTTGATGTGTTGTCCATTGCCGGGTACGTAAATGGCAAATTGATAATAGTGGTGAGCGGAGAAGACGGTTCCGTTATGGACGACCTCGCATTCATAAAGAAATCCCTTGACATGAAGGGTATCGATTTCAGGGGTGTCATTATAAACAAGGTACGGGATGTTCAGGATTTCAAGAATTCCTATCAGGATAGTATCAACCGTATGGGAATTAATGTGATCGGCATCATCCCCTATAAACCGGAATTGACTCATCTTTCGGTCAATAATCTGACTGAGCGTTTCTTCGTAAAGGTCATAGCGGGAGAGGGTGGATTGAATAGGATCATAAAACATGTCTTTATCGGTGCGATGAACGCAGAGGCCGCCCTCAATGAACCGGTTTTCAAGAAGGGGGAAAAACTGATGATAACGGGTGGTGATCGTGATGATATTATAATAGCCGCCTTGGAGAGTGATACGTCATGTGTCATCCTTACAAACAATATTGTTCCCGGTCCCCATATCATTGCCAAGGCATCGCAAAAAAATATTCCCCTGCTGCTGGTTTCCGAGGATACCTATCAGATTGCAAGACAGATAGATAACATCGAACCAGTGCTGACGAAAGATGATCAAGACAAGATGACTGTGATAGAAAAAGTAGTAAAGGAAAACATAGACATCGGGAAATTATGATGTAGAAAGAAAGGGATAGAGTACGGATAACTGATAATCAGACGGTTTCATGAAAGGCAGGGCGGTTGCGGAGTGGGAATCCCGGTAATCGAGGCAGATAAAAGGGGATCAACGCCGGCCTTTCATGCCCGTCACATACAATTAACGTATAAACACTTTCGCAATACCTCAACGCCGACGCCTTTCAAACAAATACTTTATTATCCGGTTTCATCAACCATGGGAACTCGTGCCGAAAGGCACGATATACCTCTTCGTGCAAAAGACTTGAATCACGACAGGTATTGCTATAGACTTACGCAGGGTAAAAAAGAATGAGAAGGAAGTATTTTTACATACATACATTCGGCTGTCAGATGAACGTCCACGATTCCGAACAGATCGGAGAACTGCTTAAAAATGCGGGATACAAAAAGACGGATGATGTAGAAAAAAGTGATCTTGTCATCATTAACACGTGCAGCGTGCGGGACAAGGCGGAGCAGAAGGTATATAGCATGCTGGGACGGTTGAAGGGGTTGAAGAAGCAAAATCCCGATCTGGTTATGTGCATTGTGGGATGCCTGGCCCAGCAACTGGGTGTGAATTTTCTGAAAAGGGTCCCCTATCTCGATCTGGTTGTAGGCACCCATAACATTCACCGCATTCCCGATCTGGTCAGGGGAATAGAAGATAACGGGGTGCGGACGACGGAAACCACATTCCATGAATCCGTACGGTCCATGGAGATCCTGACGCTCCCCGAAGACAATAAAATTACTGCCTTTGTTACCATAATGCAGGGATGCGATAATTTCTGTTCCTACTGCATCGTTCCCTATGTACGGGGAAGGGAAAAAAGTCGAGAGAGTTCGGATATCATTAAAGAAATAAAGGCACTGGCAGCCCATGGCGTTAAGGAAGTATCGCTCCTGGGTCAGAACGTCAATTCTTACGGGAACAATCTCTCCAACGGCCAAAATTTCCCCTTTCTGTTAAAGAAGATCGGGAAAATTGAGGGTATAGAGAGGATTCGTTTTACAACCTCACATCCGAAGGACCTCTCCGGTGAGCTCATCAACTGTTTTCCCTCCATCGGAACAGTATGCGAGCATATCCACCTTCCCGTGCAATCGGGATCGGATGTCATTTTGAAACGTATGAAGAGGAATTATACTGCCGGCGATTATATTGAAAAGGTGGCGCGACTGAGAGAAGCCTGCCCCGGAATAAGCATTACCTCCGATATAATTGTTGGATTTCCCGGGGAAAGTGATGAGGACTTTCAAAAAACCATTGACCTTATGGAAAAAGTAAGGTTTGATAACACCTTTTCCTTTGTGTATTCTGATCGGAGTGGTACTGTTGCCGAAAGATATGATAATAAAGTGGCTCGAGACATTCAAATAAAGAGACTCACATTCCTTCAATTGCTTCAGAAGAGGCACACATTGGAGAAAAGCAGGGCAATGCAGGGTGTGATTACGGAGATACTTATAGAGGGATTTAGTAAAAATGATCAGCGTGACCTGATGGGGAGAACCAGGACCAATAAGATTGTCAATGTGAGGGGGAACAAGGAGTTGATCGGGAGAGTGGAAGCGGTAAAAATTACTGAAACCTACATGCATTCCTTGAGAGGAGAATTGTTGTCGGAAAAGGAGGCGTTACAATGTTGATAGAGATGAAGGTATTCGGTTTGGCCGTGGATCCCATAACGAATACTCCCATAGTTATCTTAAAAGATCTGCAAGAGAAGAGTGCACTCCCCATATGGATAGGTCTATTCGAGGCGAGCGCCATAGCGACGCAACTGGAAAAGATCAGACTTTCCCGACCGATGACTCACGATCTCATAAACGAAATGCTGAAGGTGCTTGATGTTAAAGTAAGTAAAGTCGTCATCAATGATCTGAAAAACGATACCTTCTTTGCCCTTATTCATTTCACCAAGGAGGGCACCGACGTGATGGTTGATTCCCGTCCCAGCGATGCGATTGCCATTGCCCTGCGCGCAGAGGCGCCTATCTTTGTCGATGACAAGGTAATCGAAAAGTCTACGGAGATCAGTTTCAGTTCCAAAAAGGGCGATATAAATAAATACACAAAGGATCAGTTGAGAGAATTCCTTGAAAACCTCTCGCCTGAAGATTTTGGAAAATATAAGATGTAGGGCGAATCAGTAGAGCCGGATGGTGCTTTATGAAAGAAGAAATTCGGCGCCTTTATCTCAAGACAGGGGATCAGGTTCTTCATCTCCGCTTTCCCGAGTGGGGATTTGGTGTAGTGACGGAGGAACGCAATTCTCAAATACTGGGTGGAATGTCCTATGTGAAGATCGCTTTCAGGGATGGTCGCACGAGGGTGTTTGACAACAATTTTGCGAATTCCTTTTGTTGCTATCATTCAGGAATCAGACGCTGTGCAGGCTAGGATTGTGGAGAGGGCCGAAAAGTGATATGGATATCGATTCTGCTGTAAGGGAGTTTGGAACACATATTGAGATCGAAAGGAACCTCTCTGCCCATACAAAGAGAAATTATCTGTCTGATTTACACCAATTTAGAGAATTCCTCCTGAAGGAGGGGATAGATACACTCGATCATATAGATCAGATCACCATAAGGGCCTTTCTTGCCTCCCTCTACAGAAAGAGAGTCAAGAAGGTAACCATTGCCAGAAAGGTTGCCAGCATAAAGGCTTTTTTTAAATATCTTCTCCGCGAAGGCCACGTATCGCTTAATCCGGCTGAGATGATTCAGATTCCCAAGGCGGACAAGTATTTGCCCGTTTTTTTATCCGTCGACGAAATATTCGATCTTCTGGGGGTAGACTTTAAAGAGGATGTGCTGGGATTGAGGGACAGGGCAATGCTCGAGTTGTTTTATTCGGCGGGTATGCGCGTCAGCGAACTGACGGGTTTAAATATACCGGACATCGATACTGTACGGGGGTTGGTGAAGATAAGGGGGAAAGGGAAAAAGGAAAGAATAGTCCCTGTGGGAGGACCTGCTATCAACGCTATACAAGGTTACCTCGAAAAGAGGGAGGAGCTTGTAAGGGACAAAGACGAAAGGTACCTCGAAGCCTGTCTTTTTTTAAACAGGCTGGGTGCACGGCTGACCGACAGGAGCGTGAGAAGAATCCTCGATAAATATGTGCTCATGAGTGGTATCCGCAAAAAGATCAGTCCCCATGTACTGCGGCATACCTTTGCAACACACCTGCTGGATGCAGGTGCGGACTTACGGGTGATACAGGAGATGCTCGGTCACGAAAGCCTCTCCACCACCCAGAAATACACATCTGTAAGCGTATCGAAGTTGATGGATGTATACGATAAAAGCCATCCCAGGGCTCAAAAGGGAGGGAGAAGGAACCGATGAAGATGAGAGGAACGACCATTCTTGCCGTAAGACATAAGGGCAAGGTAGCAGTAGCAGGTGACGGACAGGTCACCCTTGATGATACGATATTGAAACATGGTGCGAGAAAGGTCAGGCGGCTCTATAACGACGAGGTTATTGTCGGCTTTGCCGGCGCTACAGCCGATGCCTTTACCCTTTTTGACAGATTTGACCAGAAGCTGGAACAATACAACGGCAATCTTTTAAGGGCTGCCGTGGAACTGACAAAGGATTGGAGAACGGACCGTGTCTTAAGGCATCTCGAGGCACTGATGATAGCCGTAAACCCCGAAGGCTTTCTCATTATATCCGGCAATGGCGACGTCGTCGAATCCGACGATGAAGTGTTGGCAATCGGTTCGGGGGGAATGTATGCCCTGGCGGCGGCGCGGGCACTGGTGAAACATTCCGACTTGAGCGCCAGGGAGATAGCGAACGAATCCATGAAGATTGCCTCGGACATATGTATATATACGAACAACAGAGTGACTGTGGAAGAACTTGATACAGTCGATAAAGAGAAGAAATAAATACAGTTACCAGTTACAATCCTAGAAAGCGCCCCCTCGCGGCAAAATCTTGGGTATGAAATAAGGAGTAGTGTGAATGTCATCCAACAATTTAACACCGAGAGAAATTGTATCGGAACTGGATAAATATATAATTGGGCAGGATAATGCCAAACGGGCTGTGGCCATCGCCCTCAGAAACCGATGGAGGCGGCAAAAGGTTTCGGAAGAGTTGAAAGAGGAAATAGCCCCCAAGAACATCATCATGATAGGCCCTACAGGGGTTGGGAAGACCGAGATTGCGAGGAGACTGGCAAAACTGGACAACTCACCATTTTTGAAGGTCGAGGCCTCCAAATTTACCGAAGTGGGCTATGTGGGAAGAGATGTTGAATCCATGATCAGGGATCTTGCCGAACTGTCTGTGAGTTTGGTGAAGTCGGAGGAACAGGAACGTGTCAGGGGAAAGGCCATGGAGATGGCCGAAGAGCGAATCCTCGATATACTGTTGCCGCCGAGACCGATGAAGCGGGAACAGGATGGAGTCGGCGAAACCCCTCTCCTTGAATCGCCGGAAGGGGCCGAGAGCCCGAATCAGGAGAGTACCCGTGATAAACTGAGACGTCTTCTCCGCTCGGGAAAACTGGATGACCGTCCCATTGAGATAGAGGTGGCAAATAATACGACGGGTCCTATGGTCGAGATATTTTCCACATCGGGCGTCGAGGATATGGGATTGAATATCAAGGAAATGTTCGGCAATATGTTTCCACAGAAGAAAAAAAAGAGAAAACTGAAGGTCCCTGAGGCCATGGAACTCATTGCACAGGACGAGGCACAGAGACTTGTCGATATGGACAAGGTTACCAGAAGGGCCATACATCGAGTCGAGGAGTCGGGCATCATATTTCTTGATGAAATAGATAAGATTGTGGGGAGCGATTCA
Organism: uncultured Syntrophaceae bacterium; assembly: GCA_964394725.1. Classification (GTDB taxonomy): domain Bacteria; phylum Desulfobacterota; class Syntrophia; order Syntrophales; family UBA2210; genus JAFGPZ01. The sequence continues at coordinate 10,441 of CAYMYS010000018.1, read as the reverse complement.
TCTCATGGCCCCGATGTGTCCCGCGAGGGGGTGCAGAGGGATCTCCTGCCTATAGTGGAGGGATCTACTGTTAATACGAGATACGGTATGGTAAAGACGGACCATATCCTCTTCATCGCGGCAGGCGCTTTCACTATATCGAGACCGTCGGACCTTGTTCCTGAGCTGCAGGGACGTTTCCCCATACGAGTGGAACTGGATGCGCTGGGGAAGGAAGACTTTATCAGGATACTGACGGAACCGGATAACGCCCTCATCAAGCAGTATGAGGAGATGCTTGCCACCGAAGACATAAAACTCATTTTTCAGGAAGATGCCATTGCCGAGCTTTCCGATGTCGCAGCCATTGTCAATGAGAGGACTGAGAATATAGGGGCACGGAGACTCTACACCATTATGGAGACCCTCCTCGATGAAATATCCTTCGATGCCCCCGACAGCACGGAGACTGAAGTGATAATTGATAAGGATTATGTAAAGGACAAACTGGGAGATATCGTAGAAGACGAAGACTTGAGCAGATACGTACTATAGTGTCCCTGTTGTCAACCTGTAAATCGGATGAATGTGGACGGACGTGAAGGAGTTATAGAGAGATGGATAACGATAGAAAGAACAGGCCGACAATGAGGGCGGATGTTCTTGTTGAGGCCCTTCCCTATATTCAGAGGTTTTATGACAAGACCATAGTTATAAAGTATGGCGGCCATGCGATGGTAAATGAAGACCTGAAAAAGGCCTTCGCCCAGGATGTGGTGATGATGAAGTACATCGGGATCAACCCGATAGTGGTTCATGGTGGAGGACCTCAGATAGGCAGTGTCCTGAAAAAGCTCGGGAAAGAGTCTCGGTTTGTACAGGGGATGAGGGTTACCGATGAAGAGACCATGGATATAGTGGAAATGGTCCTTGCAGGCAAGGTAAACAAGGAGATTGTCGGCCTCATCAACAGGAGCGGTGGGAAGGCCGTCGGCATAAGCGGCAAGGATGGCGACTTGATACGTGCCGAGAAGTATGTATTAAGTGCCAGTAAGGCGAAGGATACGCCTCCCGAGATTATAGATATAGGAATGGTGGGAAAGGTAAAAAAACTCAATTCCGCTATTGTCCTGTCGTTGTCGAGAGAGGGATTTATTCCCGTGATAGCGCCGACGGGTGTGGGGGACGAGGGTGAAACTTATAATATAAATGCCGATCTCGTTGCCGGCGAGGTGGCCTCCGCCTTAGAGGCGGAAAAGCTTATTTTGTTGACGGATGTTGAAGGTGTCCTCGATGAAAAGGGCGCTCTGATACATTCCATGGATGACGGAAAGGCCCGTGATCTGATAGAGAGGGGAGTTATAGACAGGGGCATGTATCCCAAGGTAAAATGCTGTCTCAAGGCGCTCAAGCATGGTGTAGAAAAGGCACATATCATCGATGGGCGTTTAAACCATTCCATACTCCTGGAGATCTTGACGGATAGAGGCATAGGAACGGAAGTAGTAAGAGGTTGAATAACGTGTTCGAAGAATGGAGAATGTTGCGATGACCACTAAAGAATTAATGGCTCTTTCAGATACAGTTATTATGGGTACCTATTCCAGATTTCCCATTGTCCTGGTTAAGGGGGACGGAGCGAGGGTATGGGACTCCGAGGGGAATGAGTATATCGATTGTGTGGCGGGGATAGCCGTCTGCAGTCTGGGCCATTCCCATCCGCGCGTCGTCGAAGCTATCAAAAGACAGGCCGATCTTCTTATGCATGTCTCAAATTTCTATTATATAGAGCCGCAGATCCGCTTTGCAAAACTTCTCGTGGAGCATTCATTCGCCGATAAGGCCTTTTTCTGTAACAGCGGTGCCGAGGCCAATGAGGCGGCCATCAAGCTTGCCAGGAAGTTTGCACAAGATACAATGGAAGGGAAGAAATATGAGATTATTACCATGGAAAATTCCTTTCACGGCCGTACCTTGACGACTGTTGCGGCAACGGGACAGACGAAATTTCAGGTCGGTTTTGAACCCCTTCCCGTAGGTTTCAGTTATGTCCCCTTCAATGATATCGCGGCCCTTGAGAAGGCCGTTACGGACAAGACATGCGCCGTTATGGTAGAACCGATTCAGGGCGAGGGCGGCATAAGGATTCCGGGAAGGGATTACCTCAAGGGGGTGAGAAAGATCTGTGACGACAGAGGAATTCTTCTCATCTTCGATGAGGTTCAGGTAGGAATGGGGCGAACGGGAACACTCTTTGCCTATGAAGAAAGCGGGATAGAACCCGATATCATGACGCTGGCAAAGGCCATAGGAAACGGTTTCCCCATGGGCGCAATGTTGGCGACGGACAGGGTTGCCGCCGCCTTTACTCCTGGGAGTCATGCCTCTACCTTCGGAGGAAATCCCCTTGCAATGGCAGCGGGGATCGCTGTCATGGAAACGATGTTTCAAGACGGGATTCTTGAGCAGTGCAGGGAGACGGGGGCATACTTTATCGATAAACTGAAGGAACTCAAAGATCGCCATCCAATCGTAGAAGATGTTCGTGGAAGGGGACTTATAATCGGCATGGAACTTTCCTGTGATGGTGGCGATCTGGTTCGAAAGGCCATGGCCAGGGGAATTCTGATGATTTGCGCCGGCGGAAATGTACTGCGATTCGTGCCGTCCCTTACCATATCGAAGGAAGATGTGGACAGTGTCATCGAGGTTTTGGACGAGGTGCTGGGATAATGCTGAAAAAGGATTTGCTGAGTATCTATGATCTTGAGGCAGGCGATATCAGAAGAATCTTGGATAGATCGGTGAGACTGAAAAAACTGTTGAAAGATGGAGTGTCTCATAACCCCCTGAAGGAGAAGATGCTGGGACTGCTCTTCGATAAATCTTCCACACGAACGCGGCTCTCTTTCGAAGTTGGTATGATGCAGTTAGGCGGTATGGCAACATTTCTCAGCCGCAGAGATACACAATTGGGGAGGGGTGAAACTGTAGCGGATACGGCACGGGTGGTTTCACGCTATCTCGATGGTATGGTTATCAGGACGTTCTCGCAGGATCTCGTTGAGGAATTTGCTGCTTACGCCGATATTCCGGTGATAAACGGCCTCACCGATTTGTTGCACCCCTGTCAGATACTGGCAGACCTTCTCACGATTATGGAGAAGAAGGGGCGTTACGAGGGGCTGAAGATTGCCTACATGGGTGATGGAAATAATATGGCAAATTCCTGGATTAATGCAGCCGCCAGACTTCCCTTTGAGTTGTCGCTGGGATGTCCCGAAGGTTACGATCCAGATGCGGTGATTCTGAAGCGAGGAGTCGAGGAATCGGAGTGTGGCATACATGTCTATCGGTCGCCCTATGAGGCAGTCGAGGGGGCCGATGTAATATATACGGATACATGGACGAGTATGGGACAGGAATCGGAGCGGGAAGAACGGGTGGCCGTCTTCAGGGATTACCAGGTAAATATGCGTCTCTGCGGTCATGCAAAGGGAGATGTCATTGTCATGCACTGCCTGCCCGCACACCGTGGAGAATCGATAACGGATGATGTTATCGATGGACCCCATTCAGTTGTTATTGATCAGGCGGAGAATCGTCTCCATGTCCAGAAGGCGATTCTCGATATTCTCATGGGAGGAGAAAAGGATGAAAGATAGTATAAAGAAAGTAGTGCTGGCCTATTCGGGTGGATTGGACACATCGGTAATTCTCCGCTGGCTGAAAGAAATATACGATTGCGAGGTAGTCGCCTTTGCAGCAGATCTTGGACAGAAAGAGGAACTCGACGGGCTGGAAGAAAAAGCCCTCAATACGGGGGCAAGCAAGCTCTATATAGAAGACCTGCAGGAAGAATTTGTACGCGATTTTGTGTTCCCTGCCCTGCGGGCAAACGCAATATATGAAGGGGATTATCTGCTAGGCACGGCACTGGCGCGCCCCCTTATCGCAAAAAAACAGATCGAGATTGCACGGGCAGAGGGGGCGGATGCCGTCTGTCACGGTGCAACGGGGAAGGGAAATGATCAGGTGAGATTTGAGATGACCTATATGGCACTCGAACCTGGCATAACAATCCTGTCTCCCTGGAAAGATGACAAATGGACCTTGAATTCACGGGAACTGATGATCGATTATGCGAGTAAATACAATATTCCCATTACGTTGACGAAAAAGAAACCCTACAGTGAAGACAGAAATCTTCTTCACATTTCCCATGAAGGGGGAATACTGGAAGACCCTTGGGCGGAACCACCGGAGGATATATTTGTACTTTCAGTATCTCCCGAAGCCGCGCCCGATAAAGCGACCTCTGTGGAGATCGCCTTTGAAGAGGGGAATCCCGTGTCTGTAGACGGGGAAAAAATGTCGCCGGCACAGCTCCTCGATCATCTGAATACAGTGGCGGGAGAAAATGGGATCGGCAGAATAGATATGGTTGAGAACAGATTCGTGGGGATGAAATCGAGAGGGATCTATGAAACTCCCGGCGGGACGGTTCTCTGGTCCGCCCACCGCGCGCTGGAATCTATCACCATGGACCGTGAGGTAATGTTCATGAGGGACTCGATGATTCCCCAGTATGCAAAGCTGGTCTATAACGGTTTCTGGTATTCTCCGGAAATGGAAGTGATCCAGAAGATGATCGATGAGACGCAGAAAAACGTGACAGGAACCGTGCGTATGAAACTCTACAAGGGGAATTGCATTGTGGTGGGGCGCAAATCGCCGGGCTCACTCTACAGCGAAGACTTCGCAACCTTTGAAGTGGATGATGTATATGACCAGAGAGATGCCACGGGCTTTATCAAGCTCAACGCATTGAGAATGAGAATAGCCGCTTTGTTGAAAAATCGCTAAAGGCGGAAAGTTACGATTATGACAAAAACAAAAAAACCCTGGGGCGGGCGCTTCGCCGAACCTACGGACAGAAAGGTTGAGGAGTTTACCGCCTCCATAGACTTCGACAGGCAACTGTATCGCTACGACGTAGAGGGGAGCATGGCCCACTGCAAAATGCTTGCAAAGCAGGGGATTATCTCCGACGAAGAGGAAAATAAAATCTTGACGGGCCTCGAGGGCATCCTCGTAGATTTGGAAGCGGGTACACTCGACCTTGACAGCGGCCTCGAGGACATACATATGGCCGTCGAGAGTTTTCTTATAGAACGCATAGGAGATGCCGGCGGAAAACTGCATACGGGGAGAAGCAGAAACGACCAGGTGGCCCTCGACATCAGAATGTATCTCAGGGATGAAGTGAAAAATATTATAGGGCTCATCGAAACTCTCCAGACGTCCTTTCATACACTGGCGAAGACGGAGATGGGAACGATAATGCCCGGCTATACCCACATGCAGAAGGCGCAGCCAGTACTGCTGTCACACTATTTCCTTGCCTACTGGGAGATGTTCGACAGGGACAGGGAAAGATTTGGCGAATGCCTGAAGAGGATAAATATCATGCCCCTGGGATCGGGAGCGCTTGCGGGGACGGGAATTCCCATTGACAGAGACTATGTGGCCCAACTCCTCGATTTCCCCCTTATGTCGAAGAACAGCATGGATGCCGTCTCGGACAGAGATTTTATTGCGGAGGTCATATTCAATGCCGGTCTCGCTATGATGCACATGAGCAGGTTCTGTGAAGATCTCATACTGTGGGCAACGGGAGAATTCGGCTATGTGGAGATTGCCGACTCCTTTACCACGGGGAGCAGCATCATGCCTCAGAAGAAAAATCCCGATGTGGCCGAGCTGATACGGGGGAAGACGGGTCGTGTTTATGGAAATCTGATAACGATTCTGACCCTGCTGAAGGGGCTTCCCATGACCTACAATAGAGATCTGCAGGAGGACAAGGAGCCCTTGTTCGATACCGTTCATACCGTTAAACACTCCCTCGCCATATTATCCGACATGGCCGGGAGATTGCAATTTAACGGCGAAAAGATGAGAGAGAGGGCGCTGGAGGGGTTTGCAACGGCCACGGATATGGCCGAATATCTTGTAATGAGGGGAGTCCCTTTCAGGGAATCACACGGAATAGTGGGAAAGATTGTCGCCCATTGCATAGAAGGAAAGAAAGAGTTAGGTTCTCTGACTATTTCAGAACTGAGGAGTTTCTACGAGGGATTCGACGAAGATGTCTATACATATCTGACTGTCGAGGCGTCCGTCAATGGTAAGAACGTTCCGGGAGGAACATCACGGGAGATGGTTTCGAAAAGGAGTAAAGAGATTGAAGGCAATGGAGATTAATAGGTCATGTGGGAGAGGTATTATTCTTGTTGCAGTAATTCTTGCGCTTGTTTTTTCCGTCACAGGGTGTGGGAAAAAGGGAGACCTCGTTTATCCCAAGGTAGTATATCCAGACGCCGTGTCTGATCTCACTGTCAATCTGAAGGGGGAGGGGATCGAGCTTGGCTGGAACATCCCCGACAAAAGCGGCAAAATCAAGCGTATCAAAATATTGAAGAGTGAGATACGATTGGACGGTGACTTTTGCGCCACCTGTCCCCGCACCTTTTCTCTTATGGATGAATTTTCTTCCAAAGATCCCCTGCTCTCAAAGAGGGGCGACAGCGAAATGGGCTATAGAGACAGAGAGATAAGAAAGGGATTTCTCTACTCATATAGAGTCCTGCTATGCACGTCATCTGATGTATGCAGCGAAGAGTCCAATATAGCTGAATTACGATACGAATAGTATGACAGAAGGTGATTACGTAAAGGATGAATTATTTTAACTATATAGAAAATGAATTACATTGCGAAGCGATTCCTGTACAGGAAATAGCACAAAAGGTAGGGACTCCCTTTTATCTCTACAGCCACAAAACGCTGGTCAGACATTTCAAGGTATTTGATTCGGCCTTTGAAGATATTCCCCATATGGTATGCTTTTCGGCAAAGGCAAATTCGAATATTGCCATTCTGAACATTTTCTCACGTGAGGGGGGGGGTGTAGATATCGTATCGGGGGGCGAGCTTTACCGGGCCCTGAAGGCCGGCTGCGATCCCCAAAAGATAGTTTACTCCGGTGTGGGAAAGAGGGTAGATGAAATAGATTACGCCATATCAGAAGACATTCTCATGTTTAATGTCGAATCCGCGCAGGAGTTTGAGACTATTAATGAGCGCGCCGGGGCGTTGAGGAAGAGAGCAAGGATTTCACTGAGGGTCAATCCCGACGTAGATCCCCAGACCCATCCCCATATATCGACGGGTCTGAAAAAGAACAAGTTCGGCATAGATATAGACACGTCTCTTGTTGAGTATCGTAAGGCGCGGAAGCTGGAAAATATCGATATCATCGGTGTCGACTGTCATATAGGTTCGCAGATCACGAAGATCTCTCCCTTTATCGACACACTGGATCGTTTGACGAAGCTGATAGGGCTTCTCAGGGACGAGGGGATCAAGATCAGTTATCTCGATCTTGGCGGCGGCCTTGGCATAACCTATGACAAAGAAAATCCGCCACATCCGACGGATTACGCAAAGGCCATAAAAGAGCGGGCAGGGGCGCTCGGCTGTACCTTGATTTTTGAACCGGGAAGGGTTATAGCAGGAAATGCGGGGATACTCGTGACACGCGTTCTCTATACGAAAGAAAAGGACGAGAAGAACTTTATAATAGTTGATGCGGGTATGAACGATCTGATACGCCCCAGTCTCTATGGCTCCTATCACAATGTAAAGCCCGTATCCAAAGTGGCAAGAGAAAAAGCAAACTCCGATGTCGTGGGGCCGATCTGCGAATCCAGCGATTTTCTTGTCAAAGACAGGATGGTTGAACGCTATGAGCGGGGTGAACTGATCGCCGTTATGAGCGCCGGAGCCTACGGTTTTTCCATGTCTTCTAATTACAACTCACGACCACGAGTGGCCGAGGTGCTGGTGAAGGATGACGCATACTATGTCATAAAAGAGAGAGAAACATATGAAGACATAATAAGGGGCGAGCAAATACCCGAATTTATTAATAGTTAATTTATTTACAACAGTCAGTTTGTCTTAGGAGAAGTTTATTTTATTATAATACTTCAGTTCGTCACTGACATAGAGAAGCTTACATGCCAAGGAGGATATTCATGTTTGAGGGAGCAAGCGTAGCGATAGTAACGCCTTTCAAAAATGGCGAGGTTGATGAAGAATCGTTCAGGGAACTTATAGAATTTCAGATAGAAAGCGGGACCGACGGAATTGTTCCCTGCGGTACAACGGGGGAATGTGCAACTCTGTCTCATGAAGAGCATGATCGTGTTGTTGAAATTGCAATAGCTGCCGTTAAGAAAAGGGTACCTGTCATTGCAGGCGCAGGATCAAACAGCACAAGGGAGTCTTTGAGACTGGCACAGCATGCCCATAAAGCGGGAGCCGATGCCATACTGATGGTTACCCCCTACTACAACAGACCGACGCAGGAAGGGCTCTACCTGCATTATAAGACGGTGGCCGAGGCAGTTCCCATCGCAGTATTCCCATACAATGTCCCCTCACGGACGGGAAGCAACATCCTGCCCGAAACCGTTGCCAGGCTGTCTAAAGTCAGCAACATAGTGGGAATTAAAGAGGCCACGGGAGACCTCAAGCAGGTCAGCAAGGTCTTTGAACTATGCGATGATGATTTTATCGTCCTTTCCGGTGATGACTTTACTGCACTGCCCACGATGGCTTTAGGCGGGAAAGGGGTGATATCCGTAGTTTCAAATATTGTTCCCAAAGACATGGCCGATATGATGGATGCCTTCGCAGCCGGAGACCTTGCCGGGGCACAGAAGCTGCACTATAAAATGTGGCCCATTATGGAAGCGGTATTTATTGAAACGAATCCCATACCTTCGAAGGCGGCACTTTCTATGATGGGGAAGATAGAATACGATCTGAGGTTACCATTGTGCAGGATGACGGATGAACATTATGCAACATTAAAGAAGGTATTGTCGAACTACGGTTTGATTTAGTGAGGAGTAAGACGTGGTAAAGGTAATAGTTACTGGTTCGACAGGGAGAATGGGCAGCAAGATAATACAGCTCGTTTCAAAAACAGAAGGTATGGAACTGGCAGGGGCGGTGGAGTGCCGGGGGCACGCACTCATCGGTACAGACATCGGCGAATGCCAGGGCCTCGGAAAAACAGGGATTATAATCGATTCGGATCTCGCGAAGTGTATTGAAAAGGGTGATGTCGTTATAGACTTCACATGCCATGAGGCATCGGTGAATCATCTGAGGATTGCAGCGGAACATGGCAGGGCCATGGTCATCGGTTCCACCGGTTTTGATAACGACGAGATGCAGATAATAGGAGACCTGTCGCAAAAGACGAGGTGTATGGTGGCGCCCAACATGAGTGTCGGTGTCAATGTCATGTTAAAGGTACTCGAATCCGTGGCCGCCATTCTCGGAGATGACTATGATGTCGAACTCATAGAAGCGCATCACAATATGAAGAAAGATGCGCCCAGTGGAACGGCGATAAAGATGGCACAGGTAATTGCCGACTCCCTCGAACGTAATCTTGACGAGGTTGGTGTCTACTGCCGAAAGGGTATCATTGGCGAGAGAACAAAAAAAGAAATAGGAATTCAGACAGTGAGGGCTGGCGACATTATTGGTGAACATACAGTGATCTTCGGAGGAATCGGTGAAAGACTGGAAATTACGCATAAGGCCCATAGCCGCGATAACTTCGCAATGGGCGCCATACGGGCGGCATTATGGATCGTAGAACAGAAAAAGGGGCTTTATGACATGCAGGATGTCCTGGGTCTGAGATAATTGAGAGTAGATGGACAGGCTATTATCTGTTATGTGGGAATCGGTTCCAATGTAGGTGAACCGGTCGCCCGGTGCCGTGACTCGATTGAGCGCATCTCCTCATTACATGATGTCACACTTCTCAGAAGATCTTCACTATACAGGACAGAACCCGTCGGCTTCACTGAGCAGGACTGGTTCATAAATTGTGTCGTCGAGATAAAGACCTCCACAACACCCCATACACTGCTCAAGATGTTGCAGGGTATAGAAAATGAGATGGGGAGAAGTCGGGACAGAAAATGGGGTCCTCGAATAATAGACCTCGATATTCTTTTATATGGTCAAGAAGTTATCAGAGATGAAGGTCTTTCCATCCCTCATGAGGAACTCCATCTCAGGCGCTTTGTCCTTGTTCCATTGAACGAGATTGCTTCTTATGCTATACATCCACTGTATGGCGTTTCCATAAGGGGTTTGCTCGATAGACTGGAAGATAAAAGCATAGTTGAACTGATCGACAGATCGTACTCGCAATCTGGAGAATTATGATGATTCGGTTGATAATTACCATAGTGATTATATATTTAGTTTTTCGCCTCGTTAAAGGGCTGTTCCTTCCTTCCGGGAAGAGAAAGGAAAACTTTCCCCGGAAACCGGCATCCATCGAGGGAGAAGACCTGGTTAAAGA
>CAYMYS010000017.1:0-38543 GCA_964394725.1 uncultured Syntrophaceae bacterium | reverse complement strand
CGCAAGATTTTTCTTCATCAAAAGACCTGCTTACTATTACGGGCGTAATATCGCTAACACCGGCCAGTTCCTCGGCCAGCCATTCGGGCTCATCGCCATAGCCGGTATGGCGGAGAAATTCATAAATATTAGGAATCCCCCTTCCCGAGCAGATGCGTTCATAACTTACATGATCATACTTTTTATTGAGATATTGGAGTAATTCGATCTCGACTGTGCCGACAGGTGCAAAGTCGGCATGGCCGCCCTCGGATGGATGGGCCCTGTAACCGGAATTATCGCAGGTGAGGAATGCTTCCCCCAGGCCCGTTCCCGGGGCAATTATTCCGACAGTACCATTTTTTGTCTTCTCACCACTATTGAGTGTATGCAGATCATCCCCCGTGAGCAGAAGTACACCATAGGCAATCGCCTCCAGGTCATTGATAAGGTGGGCGCTTTCTACCTTTAATTTCTTTATGATGTTTTTTTCCGAAACAATCCAGGGCAGGTTCGTGGTTTTTACCTTCGAACCAGCAACGGGACCTGCAATACCAAAGGCCGCTCGATTGATGGTAAGATGCTCATATTTCAGAAACTCATCTAAGATTACCTCAAGGCTTTCATAGTTGCCGCTGACAAAAGTTCTTTCCATGAGCGGTTGTTGTGCACCCTTTTCACGAGAATAGATTCCGAGACTGGTTTTGGTTCCCCCTATATCACCTGCAATAAGCATTACACTGTCCTTTTAACGTTATAATGCGTTCTTATACATGAACTTCTTTCAGAAGCATATGGCTTCAACGGGGGGTTCTTTGATTGCGTCGGACATAATACGTGAGAACTTCCGCTGAACGTGGAAACTCGGATAAACGATTTAAATTGATTACAACGACTGAATTATAAAGAAAAGCTGGTTCATTGTCAATGTTTTCAATGGATAGCGACTTCTTGAATATTATGTCTCTCTGGGTTGCATTATGCGAGTACAGAGGAAGCATGACACATTACGTGATACATGACTAGCGGGTATTGTCTTTCCCTGAGGTGAACACAATGTCCAGAATCTTTGCCGACTATCTCACCGATGACGGCATACGTCGTAATGCTTCGAGCCTCCAGATAGAATGTTTTCACTACGACTGGAATCTGAACCGGTAGAAGATGCCTTTCACCCTTATCGGGATAGACCTCGCACGGAGGATAGATAGGACATCCAACGACATCTTCTATCTTTTCTCTAAGACCGCCACCTTCGGCCGTCGGCTTCGATGAGTTGGGCCGCACTCTTGGGCCCCCAACTGCTGGCAGAATAATTGGGAAAATTAAGTGCTTCCAGGTTTTTCCACCTGGCAATGACAGGATCAATGACGGACCACATGGCCTCAACCCCATCAATATAATCATCGGTCATACTCCGTATAGTACGAAACACTTTCGATTTTTCATCTCTGATCAAATACGCTTCAAATCCCACAGGGGGTTTCATGGCAACCAGGGCAAGTAATTGCGTAAGGTGATTCTGCACGATATCTCGCACCACTCCCGACTGCTCATAAAAAACGCCCCGATGCCCAATTCCCATATCTTCGGCAACTGTTATTTGGATATGATCTATGTACCGACGATTCCATAATGGTTCAAAAATACTGTTGGCAAAGCGGAAAAAAAGTATGTTTTGCACCGTATCCTTACCCAGGTAGTGGTCAATGCGATAAATCTGCTTCTCATCAAAGGCCTTCAGAATCAACTCATTTAACGTGCGGGCCGACTCCTGATCTCGACCAAAGGGTTTTTCAACAATTAATTTGCGAGGATGCTTCTCTTTGCAGAGGTCGAACTTATTCAACTGCTGAACTATCGGTTCCAAAAGAGTAGGCGGCACTGCCAGATAAAAGAGTATATTATCCCCCTGTGATTGCGGGTAGAACGTGGACAACCGGTCGCAAAAGGCATCATAAACGGTATCGCCATCAAAGGTGCCCGATAAATACGAGAGGTGTCGGCAAAAGAGAACAGCCTCACTTTGAGAAAATTCTTCGGGCATGAAATTCCTTATGGCTGCCAACACTATTTCCCTATATTTTTCATCTGACAACTCGGGGAGGCCCACACCGGTAATTGAAAAATCATCGGGCAACATGTTTCGTCTAAAGAGGCTGTACAGAGCGGGAAGTAATTTGCGCTTGCTCAGATCACCGCTTCCTCCAAAAATGACCATCACAAATGGATCGACCTTATAGTCATCCCCAAAGATCTCACAGGTGTACATAAATTTACTCTCTGCTGATAATGGATCGTTTGTAGCCATAACATTCCCCTTTTTAAGCCACAGATTTCGCAGATTACACTGATTATTCTCATCACTCGAAGTGCGATTCGAAATCTGTAGGATTTAATCCCCCGCAGCTTGCTGCGATAATTAATGTGTAATGTGGGGACATCCCCTGATTATATTACAGCTGGAGTGTTGCAGGTATAGCGTGAGAATGTTACAGAAATAATCAGATACAGTGCGATGCGTTATGTCAGACAAGATTAATATGGGAAGTCGCCATATTTTCATATTATCCTGTTCCTCTATTCTAGCTTATTTTAGACAGCTTATACAAGCTGCCATGCACTGGTAATGTAAAAATATATTGAAGCTGCCATGTAAATATGAATAAGATAGGGCTATGAAATCCGAAGTTTTTATTACCGATGGACATTGGAGAAAATCGCTTGCCGCAGTCCGCGCCCTTGGCAGGCAGGGTATAGGTGTTACTGTGGGAGAAAGCACGCGTCTCGCCACGGCGGCCTTTTCGAAATACAGTGATCGTACCGTCGTCTATCCGTCGCCCCTCATGAATGCCTCCGACTTTCTCGATTTTCTTCAGAGACACCTCTCTCGTAATCCCTATCGAATGGTCCTGCCCATGGAATATGAAACGCTGAGCCTGATAGCCCAAAATTATGACGATTTTTCACGCTATGCCTATATCCCCGTCGTGTCCTATGAAAAGTTAAAGATCGCCCAGAACAAGGAGAAGATACTGCGTCTGGCAGAGAGTCTGGGAATCCCCACTCCGAAAACCTGGTATATTGACGATATCTCCCGCATCCATTCACTCAAGGGTGAGTTGTCCTACCCTGTTGTGATTAAACCGAGAAATGCCGCCGGGGCTCTGGGAGTCTGCTATCCCGAAACCCCGGAGGAATTGGAAGCACAGTACCTGGCGGTTCACCGGCGGTTTCCCTATCCTATGGTACAGGAATTTATTCCCCGCGAGGGTCCGGGTTACGGCGCCTCTTTCCTCTTTGATGAGAAGGGGAGGGTGAAGGCCTCATTTGTACACAAGAGGCTGAGAGAATACCCCGTCACGGGGGGCGCCAGCACCCTCCGAGAGAGCGTCATATATGACGATATCAGGGAGATGGCACAATCGCTCTTGCAGTCCCTGGACTGGTTCGGTGTGGCCATGGTGGAGTTTAAGGTCGATCCCCGCGATGGTCTGCCGAAATTGATGGAGATAAATCCCCGATTCTGGGGGTCCCTCGCCCTTGCCGTAGAAGCGGGCGTCAATTTCCCCCATCTCCTCTACCGCATGTCGCATGGTGAGGATTTCAGTCCCGTGGAACGGTACACAGTGGGGGTCAAGTGTCGATGGCTCCTTCCCGGGGATATACTCCATTTTATCTATCATCCCCACCGCTCTTCGCTGATTCCCGATTTCTTCCGCTTTTTTGATAAAAACACCTCCTATGACATACTGTCGATGGATGACCCGCTCCCCGCCCTGGCCCGGGTACTCACACCGATCACCTTTTTATATGATCCTGATATGAAGGAAAGACTGAAAAAGAGAAAAGAGTGACAGTGAAGAATCTGATAACAATAGACCTTGAAGACTGGTTTCATATTTGCGGCGTCGATGATGTGCTGCCCCCATCCAAGTGGTCCGAACTGGAGAGCCGTGTCGAGGCCAACACGCTGAAGATTCTGCACCTGCTGCGCATGTTCAATGTAAAGGCAACCTTTTTCGTTCTCGGATGTATAGCGGAAGGTCACCCCGGTCTGATAGAGCATATTTGTCGTGAGGGTCACGAGATAGCCAGCCACGGATATGGCCATCGACGCCTTTACGAAATGACGCCTCGACAATTCCAGGCAGATCTGAAACGATCAGTCGATATCATTACCGCTATAACGGGGGAGCCAGTCAGGGGATTCAGGGCCCCCGAATGGTCCATACGTGACGATTCTCTCTGGGCCCTCGACATACTGGCGAAACAGGGGTTCGACTATGATTCCAGCATGGCGCCGCTGCCCATCATCGGAAATCCCCGCTATCCAAAAACCCCCCATGAGAGATCACTGGACGACGGTTCTCTATGGGAAATTCCCCCCCTTGTGGGGACAATACCCCTGGTCAATCTCCCCCTCGGCGGGGGGTGGGGGCTGAGATTTTTCCCCTATTCGCTGATTCGTCACACCATTCGCGCATTGAACAATGCGGGACACCCGGCCCTTATATTCCTCCACCCCAGAGAATTTGATCGTCATAAACCGCCGGTACATCTGTCTTTCGTCAAAAGATTTGTCATCAGTGGCGGCATGGCGAGTACCGAGAAGAGACTGAAGCGTTTACTCACAGATTTTGAATTTACCGCCATTTCCGATTTCCTGGAGAAGAGGAAAAGTCATTGCAAATGAAGGTGTTCATGTGTATATATGATAATCCCTATTATGCTTGATATGTTGACGTTTTTAAAAAATAATCTTTCCGATCATTTTGTCATATATTTCATCCCTCTCTATATTCTGGGGGGCAGACCGGCGGCCGTGCTTACTGCTCAGCTCTTGGGATTGAAGATGACCCTGGTACTCCCTGTGGTGGTATTGCTGGATACGCTTCAGATCCCGCTCTTTTATTTGCTTTATGATGCCATATCCGACAGGTTTCTGATAGGGAAACTGCACGATAAAACAACGAGAAGAGAAAGCGCCCTCCTGCAATCCAGTATTTTCCGATGGATGCGCGTCATGGGCGCACCGGGCGTCGTTGCTATTGCCATGCTCCCCGTTAAGGGGTGCGGCATGTGGAGCGGGGTGCTTCTTGCGAAACTCCTCAATTTTTCCAGACAGGGCAGTTATCTTCTCCTGATCTTCGGCAGTATACTGGGATGCGCCGTTCTGCTTGGTCTGGGAGAGGGCATCCTGGGATTGTGGGGACTCGTGGTCGAAGGATGATGAATATTTCAAATGGAGACGGTTAGTTAATGTTTACACGGATAAAAAACAATATAAGGACTTCGTCACTGAAGGATGCCATCAATTTTCCACTCTTCAGATCGATCCGCGACGAGCTCCCCCCTTACAAAAACCTGCTTCGGCCCTGTATCGTCATAGACAAACCGGAGACGAGCAGGAAGGTCATAGAACAGTGCACACCATACTTTACCCATGAAGGTGCGGAACTCATCTATACGGAACTGGCCGACCGGATGAATGAATATGCCAGGGAATTCGGGGTTGTTGCCGATGCTTTGCAGGAAAAATATTTTCCCCAGTGGAAAGAGTAGATCGAGGAGCCATGTCATTGCATGGGATCATATGCCGATTCTACAAATATATACTCATAATAACCCTCGTTCTGACGGTGGCATCGGTCCTGTCTGCCCTGCGATTAAGACTGGATCTTAATTTTTTTTCCCTCCTCCCCTCCGATAACAGGAGTATTCAAAGTTTCCTCGACGTGACGGAGGCCACGGGCGGGGACTCACTCGTTATCGCCGTCGTTGACATGCCGTCCAGCCGGGAGAGAGAGAAATCCGAGGCCCTTATAGAGGGCCTGGCCGGCAAGCTGGCAACACTCTCCGAGATTGGTGCCGTTGAATATAAAATCGGTGATGCTGGTTCGACTGATCTGCTCCCTGTGGTGTTGAACAATATGCCCCTCTTTATAAGAGAAGGGGATCTGGACAAGGTGGCTCATAAGCTTTCCGATGCCGCGATAGAAAGGCGGATCGTCGAGAATAAAAGACTGCTCATGGCACCCCTCGGTATTGTCACGAAGGGTCTTGTCTCTGTAGATCCCCTGGGTCTTTCCGAAATAGTGATGGGTGGCATGCCTTCACACACCCTCGGGGGGTCATTCGCATCTGAGAGGGGTTACTATGCCTTCGATAAGGGAAAGACATATCTCATCTTCATAAAGCCCGTGAGGCCGCCCCAGGACATTGCCTTCAGTAAAAAATTGATGGCGCGGCTGAAACATCTCGGCGAGACGACCGTGCCGGAATTGGCCCACACCTATAATATGGACGCCGAAAACATAGAGGTCTCCTATACGGGGGGGTATCCCATAGCGGTGAGCGATGAGGCGACGACCAAGAAGGATATCAAGGTTACACTTCTCACGTCTCTCATAGGCGTTCTCCTCCTCTTCGGCCTTGCCTTCAGGACGTGGAAGGTCCTTTTCTACGTGGGCCTCTCTCTCGTCATAAGTCTCCTGTGGACGCTGGGCTTTGCAGGCATTGCCTTTCGTCATCTCAATATCCTGACTTGTGTTTTTTCCTGCGTTCTCATCGGTCTGGGGATCGATTTCGCCATCCATCTTGTGAACCGCTATTTCTCCGAAGAAAAGGTGGAAATGGATATATCAAGCCGCCTGCAGCATACCTTTAGTGAGTGTGGAGCAGGCATCCTGATCGGAGCCGTCACAACTGCGGCGGCCTTTTATGCCATTGCCATATCCGACTTCAGGGGATTCAGGGAACTGGGTATTATCACGGGGACGGGGATTCTCATCTGTATGGCCGTCATGGTCTTTGTCCTTCCATCGATGCTTCTCCTCTTTGCCGGTGAAAAGAGAGGTGTCGCGAAGATTGTTATCAGAAGTTTCGGCATACAACCCCTTATTGAGAGGTTCGTGAAACACCCGCGGTCCCTGCTGGTTCTTTCCCTGGCTGTAATCCTCCTCCTGACAATACTCGGATACGGTGTGAAATTTGATGACAACCTCAGGAATTTCCGCACAGCGGAAAACGAGGTTTTCCGTTTGCAGGAGCGGGTGACAGGCTGGCTGGGGGGATCGACGGGGCGGACATTTCTTGTTGTAAAGGGCGAGACTGAATCCCGGACAATGGACATGAGTGCGCGGGCATCGGAGGTCCTCGATGACCTGCGCCACGAGGGCGTTATTGCCGGATTCAATTCGATCAATCAGTATCTGGTTTCACCGGAAGAACAGAAGCGCAATCGGCGTCTTCTCCGGCAAACCCCCGAGTCATTTGATATGAAGCGAGTTCAACGGACCTTTTACAGTGCCCTGGAAAGAAATGGTTTTGAACGAGTAAGCGCTTATGACGATTATATGAAAGGCATCTCCCGCGCCCTATCTCAGGAACGGGTCCTCCTGCCATCAGCCCTCACCGATAAAGGGATGGAAAAAAGATTAGTGCCCCTCTTCTTTCAACGCGACGGTTCCTTTTCATCGATTCTCTACATTGCCCCATCGAAGGATCTCTGGTCACGTTCCGAAACTGAGGCCTTTGTCGAGATTGTAAGGTCGAAACTGGCGGTGAAGGGGATTGCGACGGATAACTATACATTGACAGGTTCCAGTCTCCTTTCGTCGGAGCTGAGACGGCTCATCATGGATAATCTGAACTGGGCCCTCTGGCTTGCATGTCTGGGTATCGTTGTTGTCCTTCTCCTCTACTATCGAAGCCTGAAATACTTTGCCCTTTCCATACTCCCCGTTATACTGGGAGTGGGAGTCCTGACGGGCATCATGGCCATCTTCAGTATCGATTTCAACTTCCTCAATGTCATCGTTATTCCCATGATTGTGGGAATCGGCATCGACGACGGTGTGCATCTGACCAATACCTTTCGCGAAAAAGGGAATACCGGCATTGTATCGGGCATCAGCCTGACGGCGAGGGCCGTCCTCCTGACCTCTTTCACCACCCTGGTGGGATTCGGTTCCATCGTCCTTGCCCACTATCCGGGGCTCAAGAGTATGGGATACGTGGCAGTCATCGGTATCGGCGCCTGTCTGCTCGTCTCACTCCTTGTCCTGCCACCCATTTTTTGTCTTTTGCAACGGCGGGGAAAATAGTTTCTCTAATCTCCTATGAAAGCACGGGTGATGAGACAACTACATTAGCTACGCCCATTGGGGTGAGGATTTCATCCATCTTCGCGATGGCCTCTTCCGCCGAATCGACAACATGGCACCCGTAATCTCCCTCCATTTCGAATCGAGGTGCATGAAGACCGATGACGGGTATTCCCCCTTTCATGGCCAGTACCATCTCTGAAAGTGTGCCCGGACCTCCAGCAAGGGCGATGATCAGGTCGGGAGTTTTTGCGTTGATGATGTTTCTCGCCTCATACATGCCAGTGTAAATGGGAATATCGATGAATTCATTGGGATAACCGGCAAGGGGTCGTTCCTTGTCGTTGGGGAGCACGCCGATGACCAGTCCTCCCGCCAGATATGCCCCCTTCGATGCGGCATGCATGACACCCGTTCCCCCTCCCGAGAGGAGGACATGCCCACGCTTTGCGATGGCTTCGCCCAGGATGCGGGCTTCATCCATGGAAACATTGTCATCCCGGTGGCTCCCCATGATTCCCACAATAGAGGGTTTTCGTTTGACCGATACTGTCTGCATAATACCTCGATACCCTTCCGTTTATGATTTGATAACTGTAAACCGTGAGCTGTTACTTGATTGCGAGTATAGGGGATTTTCGTCTCTTCCCTCAAGGACTAAATGTGTGAGTGTCGACTGGATACCGGGATTACCGTGGAAAAGACTGAGGGGGTAAGGGCCGTCGTCGTCTTGCTTATTCCTGGAAGGAGGATGTGTCCTCCGGAAAGAGAGTATAATAATTCCCCCAGCGTTCCGAAGGCGGAGGCGGCCCATCGATCCAGCCATTCTGGTGAACGGGTGTGTCCGCCGATCGAAGTCTCGATGTCTGTAAATCCCGTCATGGAGAGGAGTCTTCTCATCGTTTCTGATGAGAAGTCATAGAGGTGATAGGGCGTATGGTAGAGATCGAGATATTTGCTCAGGGGACCCAGTATCTTCACGATCGGCGTAGAATGGGGCCAGCGAAGCAGGACGAGGCCGCTTGGCTTCAGGATCTTGCGAACCGCTTTTAGTACCGCCACTGGATCGGTGACATGTTCGATAACATAAAAGAGTGTGACCACATCGAAGGAATGCTCCGGCAGGGCGAGATCCTCCAGGGGACCGGCATGGACCTTGATGTCCCAGGTATTTTGGGCATACTCTCTTCCCTGTTGCGATAGTTCTATTCCTTCAACCTGCCATTCTCGCGATTGCATCTCCTGCAGGAAAAAGCCATAGCCGCACCCCACATCGAGCAGTCTCCCTCCTGTCCTTCCGGTTTTGGAGCGGATAAGTTGTGCCGCTCTTTTTATAACGGGCTTCATCATCTTCCCCCAGTCCCCTATGTGCCCTGCATCGGTGGGGAGATAATCCGCGTAGTGCGTTACCATATCCGCTTCGCTGAAGCGATTGTCCAGCGATACGAGACCGCAGTCCATGCAGCGGCGGTATATCCATCGGTCTTTTTTGTGGATGACAGAAAAGCGGGATCCATTGCAGAGGATGCATGCGTCTTGTTCTTCCATATTATGACGTCTCACAGAGTTCTTTCAGGTTGTCGAGGACTATCTCGACCATTTTATCGTGTTTCAGCCGGACCTTCACGTTCCAGACAGCTTTCCGGATGATTCCTTTGGGGTTTACGATGATGGTATGAGTAACCGCCGTTCCATTGCCTGCTTCATTCAGTTCCCAGATCTCCGTCCCCCCGGAAAAGAATCCGTCGAGAAATTGAAGCCTTATTTTTTTCCCGGGGATGATCTCCACCACCTGCGTCCGCCAGTCCAGATTGAAAATATGATCGATCTTCGTCTCGACAATTGTCCCTACCTGATAGGGTGTCGCGGATTTATAGCTGACAATGGTCCCCCGGGGGCAGATTTTCTGGAACTCCTCTTCTGCGGTTATGATCTGAAATATCCTGTTCCTCTCCGCAGTAATGAGACGCCGATGCTGGTTTGCTTCACCTTCGTAAATGACGTATTCGGGGGATGTTGCGATATAGCGGGTAGAACACCCCTGGAGAAAAAGGAGGGCAACGATGACCGGTATGAGACATAATGTTTTTCGATGAAGATTCAGGGGCATGTTACTTCACCCCTGCCATGCTGTCTCTGCCGTCGAGGGGCCTGTCTATGGTGATTCCCAGAAGATGGGCGGCCATAGGGACCATGTCGACGGCATCGATCTGTTTTGTAATGGTTATTGGTCGGGAAGCGAAGCGGTGTGCCTGTGGTCCCGAGACCACAAAGGATACGAAACTGTCTCTACCATATATGCCGCCGTGGTGTGCGTATTTCCCTTTGTCGGGGGAGAAATAGTAGCCCGGCTTGTTTATAAGGATGATATCGGGGAGATTTTCCCGGAAGAAATCCCTCCTGTACATGTAGGCGACCCGCAATTTCTTTCCAACTGCTTCGTCCAGTTTCGCCATAGATGTTAGGGCACCCAGAAAGTCTGTGGCCGAACGCTCGGATGTGCGGTAGCGGTTCAGATTGAAGAACCAGTACACATCAGATTCACTCTTCCTTTCGTCCCTCTCCCCCGGATACTGGCCGATGAGGAGATAATTGAGATATTGTTTCATTTCATCCGTGTCGATCAACGTGTCCACCACTGGTTTGACATCTTCGATCAACCGTGGTGGCGTCATCCAGTCTGTCTCGGTCCTGTTTTTTATGTAGATCGTCTTGGTTCCGGCGCCGGGCATGCAGATGATATCGGCATTTCCCACTGAGTTTCCCCCCGTCTTCACGGTAAATTTTCGCGACAGGGCGGTAATGAGCGCCTCTTCATCGAGGTGTTTTATAATTTTCGTCTGTCCATGGTCGGCGATAAAGAAGAAGACCGTATTTTCATAGTGACCCTGTTCCGTCAGAAAATCCTTCACCTTTCCAATTTCCGGGTCCAGTACCTCTCTCAGATACCACCGTTGAATCTCATCGATGGTCCACCCCTTCTCCGCCATGAATGAACGGGGATAGTGGGTGAATATGTCCAGGCCGACATAATGGAGCACCGTGAGATCGGGGATATCGGCCGTCGATCTTATCTTTCCTGCCAAGCCATCCGTCAATGAATAGAGATAACCATTCACGAGGCCTTCCGTTGTTCCCCTGTCGATGTGGGCGCCATCGGGATAGGGTTTTCCCCTGCTCAGGAGGTTCAGCATGAATGCCTGCCCCCAGAGATGGATACTCTGCTGAATCCAGTCCTCTTTTTCTACACCCTTGGCCACCTGTGTTGCGATGGCCATCGTGGTCTTACCTGAACGTCTCGCAAAATCGAAGAGTGTGTCAACGTTGCCTTCCGCCAGTATATTGACAATCCCGCGTTGACCAATAGAATTGAGCGTAACGATCCGTTCCTTTTCTCTGTCGAACCAGAGGGTCGACGGCACGCCATGCCTGTTGGGGTATACTCCTGTGAGGAGAGTTGTATTTGAGGGTTTGGATGACGATGGTATCGACACAAGGACATTTTTAAAATAGAGGTAGGGGTGGTTTGCCTTCTCTCCCCTGATGATAGATCTGAAATTGGGTAGTTCATCGAGTGATTCCATCAGCGTTGTTCGTTTCAGGGCGTCGAGGATAACAATGAAGACCTTGGTTGGTTTTACTGCCGCACTCTCCGGTGCCCTTTTCTCCGGGAGACCGGCACATCCGGCCATCACAAAGAAACAGACCAGTGCGATAGACAACAACATCCGCCGCACCCCCGTTTCGCAGGGGGCATATATCTTACATAGTTGATTTGACATTTTTATTTCTGCTATAATACGTTGGTATACTCAGGGGAAATATTCCCGCTAAAAGCGTGTGATAATAAACACAATATTGCCACAGTGTAAAGATATTTTTAAGACCTGCATGGATAGATCTGTTACAATGGAACATATAATTGAAAAGGGAAACAAATGAAAACCCTCTGTCATTGGTTCTCTATTTCCTGATCATCATTGCAGTAAGGGACAGGGAGCAGATGGAAGGGGCAAACAAATGAGCCGGAGCGCAATATGACAACTTACCCGGATGCACTGTTCAAAGAGACCTTTGGTCAGGTACAACGGCACCGCCTCGTTGGTGATATGATGAAGCAGTTTTCGGATAATCGGTACGATGTATATGACCTCGCGCTGGAGGGGCTCGATTGTGACCAACCAATCAGGATTCTGGATATCGGTTGCGGCTATGGCCGCTTCACCGGTCATTTGAAAGAGTGCGTACCGGCCGGCTCACGGTGTACCGGTCTGGACCTGCTCATGGAAAACCGGCAACCATTCCTCGATACGGCTCGCCACATCGATCCGGAGGCCGATTTTATAGTTGGGTCAGCTGGCCAGATCGAATTGCTGCCCGACGATTCCTATGAATTGATAATCATGGCTTATTCACTTAATTTCTGCAGACCGATCATTCCTCAACTCGCCCGGATTTTGACCCCCCATGGAGACCTGGTAATCATCAATCACTCCCGACATTTTCTGAATGAACTCGTTCAGGATATCACGCTGGCGCTGTCACAATCGACGATTGCAGACAAGGCCCAGCTTAACTACGAGGAACTGATCGGTGATTTTAACGATGAAAATGGAAGCACGTTACTGGCGCCCCATTTTCGGGCCATAGAGTATGTTGATTATTATAACCATTTGGTATTTCCACTGAGCGAGCTGGATAAGTGCTTTATCTATATTGATTTTAAATTGCCGCTGCTGGTTCGTGTCAATCAACGGGAGACCGATGCTGACCTGACCCGGTTCAGGAAAATACTGTTTCAACTTATTCGAAAAGGATCACAGACGTCGGGATTCTATCGATTGAACAAAGACGACTGCATATTCCGATGTCGTCAGCCGGTGAAGGAGGGGTCTCCCCATGCCCGTTAAACGCAATTATTGTTTGCGCTGCGGGGCAACCATCGTTTCTAAAAGAGTGGATGGTGTGAACCGTGAATATTGTCCCACCTGCGATACTGTTTTCTATGATAATCCACTGCCCGTAGTATCATCGGTAGTGGTCAATAAAAAGCGCGAAGTGTTACTGGTCTTGCGCGATAGGGAACCACAGGAGTCCCAATGGTGCCTGCCATCAGGTTTTGTGGAAATGAATGAATCAATTGAGGAGGCGGTACTGCGCGAGTTGCATGAGGAGACGGGTCTGACGGGTAAAGTGATACGCCTGCTGGATACGGTGTCCTACCGGAACGAATTCTATGGCGACCTGATCTGGATCTCCTTCGAGGTTCAAAGGACTGGCGGTAAGGTGGTTGCCGGTGACGATGCCCGTGATGCCCGCTACCTGCCCATTACGAAACTCCTGGATCTGGCCTTTCCGCCTAATGAAGCAGCAATCAGGCGCTATCGGGATTATTACCAGGAGTTGTGGAAGATGCAGGATTCCTTCGAAAGCCTGGGTAATGAACCTAAACTCGATACATCCATTCCCTCGCATGCCCTCTATAAAATCATCACCAGAGATGCCCACATCATAACTGAGAACTGGATTGCCGATGTGGTGCAGAACCCCACCACCACCAGCTACGCCGATTTTGAGCATGATGATATTTACCCGCGTGCCTACAAGGTGGTTTCGCAGTTCGGCCAGTGGATGCTGACCCCCACCGGTGCCATGTCGACAATATGGGACTATTATCGTGGGGTAGGCCGAAAGCGTTACGAAGAGGGTTTCAAATTATCGGAAGTACTCAGTGCCATGAGTCTGACGAGAAAACATATTTTTACACATGTGCTGCCCCGTGGCGGCGGCTGGAACAAAAAATTTGCAATGTATTCGGCGATGGAGTTTATGTGGCGCGTCAACCTCTTTTTTGACAAGGCGGCCTATTATATCACCCTCGGCTATGAAGAAGCGGGAAAGCAGTGAAATGATTGCTTCCGGAATTTCGGAGTCTTAATTGATAGTTACACCAGCGCAATCCCTGAGTATGCCCGGTAGGGGCAACCGATGGACGAGCCCCCCTCATTGACTCCAATCATCTCTGAGCCACTACAACCACGCAATCCCTCTATACGAAGCGTGATCCTTTCAACGATTTGAGAAGGTGCTGATACCCCGCTTTCTGGGGCGCAGGTTATTCAGAAAACCTTACCAAACATCTGTTTCGTGAGCATAATGATAAACTGCGCGTTTCCCACCTTCTTCCTGAGTATGCTGAGATACAGCTTTGTAGAATCCTTTGGGGGTACCGTCGGCGACTCGATCTGTTCCAGGGTGATGGCCTTTGTCGCACAGTCAGTGACACATAATCCGCACCCGATGCACCGGGTGTAATCTACCATACACTTCTTTTCAATGATGGAAATTGCATCCATCTGGCAGCGTTGTTCGCAGATTCCACACCCAACGCAGAGGTCCGAATCCACCACCGCCCGGTAATTCGTTGCAAAATATTGGGCCGGATTTTCCAGGGGTTTGGCAGAGGTCAGGACTTCACAGCAGCAACCGCAACAGAGGCACATACAGAATAATTTCTGCGTATTGGATGGTTGGAGCACCAATCCATCCTTTTCCGCCTGAGCAAGAATTTGAAAGGTTTCATTCTTAGATATAATTCTTCCCCAACCCGATTCCTCATATTTCCGAGCAGAACTGCCGAAGATAAAGCAGATTTCACGCATCTTTGTTACCTTGCAGGGGTCACCAAGCAGATCCTTCCCCTGTTTACACACGCAATTGGTGACTCCTATCGGGCCCGTAAAGTTTGTAATTAATTCTCGAATATGGTCATAGGTTGCAATCGGGAGTTCGGGAGCGATACTCCCCTCCGTTGGTATGGTCCGCAACTGTGGAATCTTTGTACGTAAGACTTCGTCTCGAAAGGCCTCGTGAAGATAGTGAAGAAAATCCTTGTAGAATTCCTTCGTCATGCGATTTACCTGAAATTCAAACATGCCGATGGCCAGCATCAGTATACTGAAATATTTTATACCATTTTTTCTGATGTGCCGGTTGATTGCCCCCTTGTCTGCCATTCCGTCCAGAATGTTTTCCAGCTCAGATTCCGGTATGTCCTTTTGCTTCAGACGTTTGTGAATGTTCTGAACGGTTGCGGGCAAAAGGGTGAGGTACAGCGCATATTCTGCCTCTTCGAGGGTGAAGAGATGCCCCAAAATCCGGATTTCGATACCCGATTCTGTTGCAGGAAATCCTACGGGTAGTGTATCGAGGTGTTTCTGTAAGCTTCGATACTGTGGGATCGCGTCAGGTATATCCATATAGTTTACCCCCGGTTTCTTATATGACAGGAAACTCCTGTTGCATGGTGGGAGTATAGGAAAACCTGACCTGTACGTCAATGGAATAATGCCATGCTATATGGAATCGGATGTCGGTGATCATGAAGACGGGACAAGAATAAGGGGCTTATTTGTAATCCCTTTCGGGTCTCATTCTACACGGCTTGCTGCGGCCAGTTCCTCGGCGAGTATCTCGGCCATGATTCCCATAAGAACGGGGTCGTCGGGATCGGGGGTCTCCACGGGATTCGGTGATTCAGTCTGGTACCTGTTGCCTTTGTGCTTCCCCCGGTGAATGCCGCAGGTGGGACTGTTTTCAAGTCCGATAAAACAGGTGAGGCGGTATTTATTGTGCAGAAACTCACGAACCATCAGCATGGGGACCTGCAGAAGCTCTTTGCAATGCTGGCGAAAAAAGATGTTATCATATTGCTGACGGCCCTGCGGGTTGCGCATCAGTCCCATGGCGGTGGTCTCCGGGCAGGGGTATTGAACAATGCCCACCCGGTTGCGCATAAGATGATCCATCAGTTCATGGGAGAGGGGAAAGTTCTGACCTAGCAGGTGAACCCTGCAGTAGGGGTTTATGAGACTGGGCAATCAGAATAATTTTTCTGTCTTTTTTACTCACAAAGGATTTCAACCTCCGGCGAACCGATGAGGAGCCGGAAGGGGATTTTTAATTTCCGAAGATCGGCCTCGACTGCTTGAAGACCGAAAATCATGAAATCATAGTGCCGCAGGGTTGCATCAAGGAATTCGGGTACGAAACAGAACAGGACGATCAGTGGCACCCCTCTCTGGAGGGCCAGTTTCCGGCTGTATAGCAAGGTCCAGTTGTCCCTGACCCGCTGACCCCTGCTCATCCAATACAGAACCGGTCCCTTCTTTGCTGTACCCTTTTTCAGAATTCTAACTCTCGCTTTATTCATGAGCGGGTGTACACCCTCTCCGTCTGAATCAGTCTTTGAAACAATTAATATCATGTAGACATTTCCTCAAAGGTCAGGTATGTGGGGTCTACTTCAGATATCAATTTCGCAAAGGCGCTGCTCATGTATTATCCTCTTTTAATCCACAGATTTCGCAAATTACACGGATTATTCTAAGTAAGTGTTATTACTCCGCCGGTTCTGCCGTTTCAGACTTAAGTTGTTACAGGGTCCTCCCACATGATACAGGGCTTGTGAGGCAGGGAAGACCGTAATGAAAGAATCGATGTCGGTTGGTCGCAGATGTGAGAACGAGGATATTCAGTAGGCGCTGTTGGACGTGATGAGTATAGAAGAGGGAAAAACGTCGGGAATCAGGAGAATCCACACAAAGAACTTCCGTATAATGTGAGGAATGTAAGAAAAACGTAGATGTTAGTCAATGAAAGAAAGACAACATGAAAGAATGGCACGCCATATCCTTCAGGACGTTGATGACCGTGGAGTAATGTATCAGGGCATCCAGCGTATAGACAGAGCGATGGGGTATTAGGGTCGCCTGTCTCGTCTCCGGGATAGGGCATACCATTCGAAGAAGGGATCTGCCGAAGGGCATACGAATTTCAGGTTCTTCTCCAACCGGATTGGAAAAGAATCTGAAATATCTGGGAGTCGCAGGCCTAGACTAGTGTTTTCTCCCTTGTAATATCAGATGGCGTTCGACGTTGGCGAGTAACAGTTTCGCTGTCGCACGGACAGCTCCAGAGATGTTTCTGTTCATGGACAGAATGCGAAGATCCCTGTGATGGATACGGCTGATAAGCTGGCAGGCAATTTCCACTGGTGTTTTCGGGTTGTTGACGAGTGCCGCTGCGATAGTTGTTTTCTTGGTCCAATCCCGGTTATGTGCGATTTCACGGATAACGTCATTGTGAACATCCCGCATTCGGGCGATCATTTCGGCTTCACCTTCGGTTATTTTCGGGCTTTGCACTACCTCCAGGGCAACCTCTTTACTCGGATCCCTGATGAGGATGGAACGTTCTTGCTTGTTTGCCATTCGTGCGAGAACTATCTTCTCGGGGACGGTGAGGTCACGAATTCTCTGGGCAACAGTCCTGTGTTCTTTTTCTTCAACTTCCTTACCCGCTTTATCATCGAAATCCCTCTCACGGGGAAGGGGTTTCATCGGCTTTGAATCCACGGCCCTGATGATTTTCTGTTCCATTAAATCCTTTTTATATGTCTGCAAGTGAATGCAGGCTGATTGTGTGAGATATGTGTTATTCAGAAGGGTGGTGACAATCTGAGGGAAATTTATCAAGCGGTTATGGTTGACCGTGATGATGTCGAGGACTTTTTCGAAACTGAGCGTAGCGATATAGTCGATGGTCTCGTTTTTCGTCGATTTGTTGAGTGCCAGGCGCGTCAGTATCTTGGGGTCATCAGCAAAAGCCCGAGCCATGGTGTCAAGTAAATCGGGATGCATATCCCGGTTTACGGCAATTTTATGACGGATTGATTCCGGCAGTGTTAACAGCGTTTCTTTCGGTACGGACCTGATATTGCCTCTGGATTTAACCGCAAGGATTAACAGTATTTCACCCAGAGTCCTGGGATCAAGCCTCATCACACCTTTTGCAGGAGTCTGATCTACCTGTGACGCTGTCCCATTTGCATGAAGATTATTCAGAAGGTTGATGTTTAACATTGTATCCTTTCTCCCAATCAGTAAGATGATATGCCGATTAATGTTCAGCCTTTCATCGAAAAACGACTGCCCCTTGCCGCGCACAGGCGCGACCCCTTTATCAATGACTATCTATACTCAATCCCTTCGAATCCCTGCCGACGGGATTGCATTCCTATGCCAGGCGCTACCGCCCCAACTGTGGCCCATGTTTGGTTCCGTCGCCAGACTGAAGCGGCATTCCCGCTCCCGTTGATGCACATGAGGAATAAAGTAAAGTGGTGAAACTGGATGCAACACGGGTTTACATGAGACTGGTCCGACACACCCTGAAAGGTGAAAACAGTCAGTCTGTTGGTGGTACACGTGTGTAATAGATTTTATGTGGAAAGGAGAAGGGAACAAGAAAAGAGTTCTTTCCCATCCCCGGGAGGTAAGAAAGGTCCGTTACCGCAGAATGGATGGCTCAGGCAATCTCCTATGATTTTGGAGATTTCCCGTTTTGCGTCCTCTGGAATCGTAAAGAGCAAAAAATAAAACTTCCGCATGGGTTCTCAGAACCTTTTGGGGAAATGCTGCCTGAAAAATCTTGCTATATCAAAAATATTTACGATTATATGCCGCTTAAACAACTGGTTGTGTCGTCATAATGCGTACATATCTATCGGCAACGGGTAAAATTAACTTAAATAAAATTGTTGATGTGATGAAATGAATAGAGCATCGTGCCAATACATGCAGGCCGCAACATTTGACATTTTTATTTCGGCTATAGTACATTGAAGCTCTCCGCAAAAAGTTGCGGGGAATGCGCTCGCTGTTCAATTCAGAAAATAAAGATGGTTTATTTCCGCTGAAAGTCGGCGATAGTGATGATACTATCGTTGCAGGGTACAGAATCTTATTATAGATAAAAAAAGGAAACTATGTCGGTCACACCTGTATATGACAGAGGGAATAAGTGAAGGCCCTCTTTTACTGGGTTATCTACCCCCTGACGAGACCCTTTTTTCTGGTCTTTCTGATACTGAATACCCTCATACTGGGCATTTCAGTCATTGTTATTTCGTTGATAGACGGGAGGGAGAACCTTGTTCACTATATCGGGAAGTTCTGGTCTCTCTTTAATCTGCACCTTACGGGGACGAGACTGGCAGTTCGAGGTAAGGAAAAGATAGAGAAGGGCACGCCTTATATAGTCATGTCGAATCATCAGAGTCTCCTCGACGTGTGGGCCCTCATCGGGCGGATGCCCCTGCAGATCAGGTGGGCGATCCCATAGACCCCAAATCATACGGCGAAGAGGATCAGGAAAAGCTGATGGACGATATGAAATCAGCCATTGATAAGAATATCGATCTTGACTATGGCTCTCTTCTATGATCGGTGATATGAGATACCTATGAGAGCCCATGTACTTGACAGTCCCCTTTCCTATTATGCCATCTTTTTTGTCGTGCGTTCTGTCCCCACGCCGATCTGCTACCGGCTGGGCAAGCTCGTGGCACTAATCATCTACTGTTTTTCCCGCACCGATCGTGAGGATCTTGCAGGAAATCTCTCCATTGTCCTCAAACAGCCTGCCCACAGTTCGGCAATCAGAAAAATGGTGCGCACTGTCTTTCTCAATTACGGCCAGTACATGGTTGATTTCTTCCTGACGCCCCAGCTTTCACCGCGGAGGGTGAAGGAATTGTTTACAGAGATCAGGGGCGAGGAGATACTCAAGCGGGCACTGGCGCGGGGAAAGGGTGTGATTTTTCTCTCCGCTCATGTGGGCAATTGGGAAATAGGCGGGAGCATGCTCAGGATGCTGGGCTATCCACTCACCATCGTCGCCATGGCCCACAACACGGGTATGACCAATGCCCTTGTCGATCAGCTCAGGCGGGACAAGGGAATCAGGGTAGTCAGCATGGATAGGGCTTCACATTTTTCGGGGATAGAAATATTGCGTCATCTCAGAAACAACGAAATAGTCGCCATGAACGGCGACAGGGACCTCTCGGGGCGCGGCAGGAAGGTCGATTTTTTCGGTACTCCCGTTAACTTTCCCGTGGGACCCGTCCTGATGGCCATGAAATCGGGGGCGGCGCTCATCCCCGCCTTTGTCATAAGGGAAGGGAGCGGTACATATTGCGGTCTTCTCGAAGAACCGCTTCCCCTCTTTTCGGGCGGCTCAGTGGAGGAAGATATGGATAAAAATCTGGCGCTTACGGCCTGGGTATTTGAAAAATATGTGCGGCTCTATCCCGATCAATGGTATTCCCCCGATCGCATTACCGGGGAGGTGAGACAATGAAAGTATCACTCATTGTGCCTCGGTGGCCCGCCGGGAGTCTCTGGGGACACATGTCTTTCCGTTTCCCCTATCTCGCCCTGACGACGCTGGCGGCGCTGACCGATGATTCCTGGGACATAGAGATAATCGATGAAAATGTGCAGGACATCGATTATAGCCGCCTCCCCGATCTGGCGGCCATTTCCATCATGACGCCGCTGGCAAAACGGGGCTACGAGATTGCCGATCGATTCAGGGAAAGAGGGGTCCCCGTCGTCGTTGGTGGCATTCATCCCACCATGGTGAAGGATGAAGCGAAGGAACATGCCGACGCAGTCCTGCTGGGAGAGGCGGAAGGGACCTGGCCCCGTCTCCTTGACGATTTCGAAAATGATGCACTCAAACCCTTTTACCAATCCGCGGGCTTCTGCGCCCTGGAAAAACTTGCCATACCCCGGCGGGATCTCCTGAACAGAAAGCCCTATTTTTTTGTAAACACGGTGCAGACCACCCGCGGCTGTCCCTTCGACTGCGAATTCTGTTCCGTCACATCCTTCTATGGCAGGACCTACCGTTTCAGGCCCGTGGCGGACATAATTGATGAAATAGGGCGGCTGGAAAAGGGATATATCTTCTTCGTCGATGACAATATCGTGGGTAATCCCGCCCACGCAAAGGAACTATTCAGGGCCCTCATTTCCCTGAAAATAAGGTGGTTCAGCCAGGCCTCGCTCAGTGTGGTGAATGATCGGGAGCTTCTGAGCCTTGCCCGGGAAAGCGGGTGCAGGGGGCTCTTCATCGGTTTTGAATCGCTTTCGCAGGAGAGCCTGAAGGCCATGGGAAAATCGGTCAATTGCGTTGCAGAATATGGAGAATCAATCAAGAAGATTCACGATCAGGGGATCGGCATCCAGGGATCATTCATCTTCGGTACCGATGATGACGACGAATCGGTCTTTTCCGATGTCCTTCGGTTTGTCGAAAAGGCACACATCGAGGCAGTCATGTTTTCCGTCTTGACGCCCTTTCCGGGAACCCGTACATATGAGACCCTTGCGAAGGAGGGGCGCATCATAGACACAAACTGGGAACATTACGACATGAATCATGTAGTGTTCCAACCGAAGAGAATGACGGCCGAACGACTCCAGCAGGGACTCGACTGGTCCTATGACCGGGTCTACGGGTACCCCTCTATCGCGAAAAGGCTTTTCCCCTTCACGCGGAATGCCCTCTTTTTCGGCATCCAGAATTATGGTTTCCGCGACGCCTGGAAAAAGACACGAAAGAGTCACTCATGAGAAAATATTTCCTCGTCATAGTCATAACGCTTATCATGTTCTTCCCCCCGGGGGTTCCGGCCGCCGATGACCTGAATGTCATCCTGGACAAGATAAAGACGCGGGAAATGTCAATGAAGACCTTTACCGCTGCCTTTAGTCAGACAAAAAAGACAGAGTTATTGAAAGCACCCCTCCTCTCAAGCGGCATGATCTATTTCGACAACAGGGGGAGGCTGCTCTTTCAGGTTACCAGTCCGTCGCCGGTTATGGTTCTCTTCAAGGGGGGTGAACTGATTACCTGGTATCCCGATCTTTCGAAGGCGGAGAAGCGGTATGTCGGTGCCGGCGCCGTCAAAAAATATTTCGGTCTCGGAAATACAGTGGAGGAACTGAAGAAACAGTACCACATAGCACTGGGCCCCCAAGGGAAGGAAGAATATTACAGACTGAAACTGACCCCCCGCACGGAATCGATGGCCAAACGCATCGAGAGTATTGAAGTGGAAGTCCGGCACGACAGTTGGCTTCCGGTGACAATCCATTTCAGGGAAAAGGGGGGCGACATTACGACGATCACACTGGATTTCATGTCTATCAACAAACCTTTACCTCCCGACATCTTTAAGATAGATATACCGGAGGAAAAGGGAGATGTTTTTTAGTAAGTTAGAATTAACTCTTTGAAAGAGAGTAAATTCGTTAACGAACTTATCCCCTTTATGGGGGTTAGTAAGTTAGAATTAGCTTTCCCGTAGAAAGCCATTACATTGTTAGACAAGGGGGAGATGTACAATGGGAACACATATGCGGATATTACTATCTATCCTTTGCGCCTGGTTGCTGCTTGCCTCCACGTCTCTGTGGGCGCAGGGGGAAAATCAGCAGCGCGACCAACAGTTTTTGATGGCCTCCAATACATCAACTGAATCGGCTTCCTTGGAGATATTAGAGAGGGCGGAAAAACTATTCAGAGAAAAAAACTATGACGAAGTCATTCGTATTCTGTCAGGAGTGGCCTATGCCGATCCCGCCAATTTTGACGTAAATATTCTGCTGGCACGGGCACAGGTAGAAAAATGCGCCATTCTTAAAGAGGCGGGAGACCCTTCCTATAAAGTGCTGATACATCAGCCCTATAATACGGCACAGCGTCTCCACAGGGTAAAGGCACATCAGGAGCTTTATTACATTGTCGCGAAAAGCCTCTTGATCAATAACCGAACGGCACGGGCCGTAAAAACCGTCAAGAAGGCACTGCGCCTGTCACCCGGCAACGCCGATTACCTTCTTGTCCTTGGTGATGCCTACTCTCAACAGGCCATTTTTGCGCGCAAAAATAATGAAGATCTTTACAACAGCAAACGATTATTTGCCAGTGCCAAAGGAGTCTATGAGGAGATCATATCCCTGGGGAGCGCCGCTAAAGAACTGAAAACGAGAGTATTGGAGAAACTGAAAAAACTATTGGAAGAGATGCAGTAAAGGGGGAGGATATGTTGTTTTGAAGGCTCGACTCGTTTTCCTCTATCCGGGCCAGGGATCGCAACAGGTGGGGATGGGGCACAATCTCTACGAACATCATGAGGAGGCACGGCGGATATTTGACCGGGCAGATCGAATACTCGGGTTTTCACTGAGCGGGCTCTGCTTCGAAGGACCTGAGCGGGAATTGAATCATGACCTCACGGCGCAACTGGCCGTCTTTACCTTGGGGTGTGCCTTGTCGGCTGTTTTAGAAAAGAAAAATATTCTTCCCGATGCCGCTGCGGGATATAGCTCCGGCTTTTATGCCGCCGCCTATGCCGCGGGATGTTTTGATTTTGACACAGGCCTCACTATTGTAAAACGGGCGGGGGAGATTCTCCTCGACGAGGCCCGCAAGACGAAGGGATGCATGGCAGTCATTTTCGGTCTGCCCCGCCAACGTGTGGAGAAAATATGCAATCAAACCGACGGTGCCGAGATTGCCATAGTGAACACGGCCAGGCAGATCATCATTTCCGGCCGTGAAGCTGCCGTGAAAAAGGTCATGGCCATCGCCCTCAAAGAAGGCGCCCTCGATGCCTATACGCTATCCGCCGCCGCCCCCTACCACTCATCCTTTATGGCCCCTGCCGGGTCCCTCTTTTTGAGGGAGTTGAAGGCTATGAAGTTGGAAAAGCCCGAAACTTTGCTTCTATCCTACCATACACTGAAAAGGGTGGGCGGTGCCGCATCGCTGAAAATGATAATGGCGATGCAGCTCAGTCATCCCATGTTATGGCTTGACCTGATAAAGACCATGCACAGGCCGGAGACGTTGTTTGTCGAGCTCGGAGCCGGTTCCGTCCTTGCCAGGACAGTCCGGTGGATAGACAGAAAGATAGACATAGTGAGCCTTTCCGATACACGGGATATGTTAAAACTGGGGGGGAAACTGTGAAAGGTCCAGTACTGTATACTATTGCCGACATTGAAAAAATCCTCCCCCACAGGGAGCCCTTCCTCTTCGTTGAGCGTGTGATGGAACTGGGAAAAGACAGCCGTATCGTTGCCGAAGGGGACCTTTCTCCCGATGCCCCCTTTTTTGCAGGCCACTTTCCCGGAGAGCCGATCATGCCGGGCGTCCTCGTTTCGGAGGCGCTGGCCCAGACGAGCGGCCTCTTGATAGGTCTGTCGTGTGGCAAGAAGAGAGACTTTGTCCTTGCCAATGTGGACATAAAATTCTTCACCCCGGCTAGGCCGGGAGATACGCTTCGCATGGAATCCCATCTGTCAAAGGAATTCGGCGCACTCATCCAGTTCAAGGTTGCAGCCTTTGTGGACCAGACCCTTATCGCCCGCGGTACACTGTCGTTGGGTGAGAGGAGATAAAAACTTTTTCGGATTACGTGAAAAGAGTTGCATCTCCAAGAGTGTTTCACAATGTGCCATTTTTCATAAATACATATCTGACGTAATTCAGGAAGGCATTCACGCAGCATCTCATTTAAAGGACAATGATATCAAGACACATTGATCATCCGCACCGGGTTGCGAAGAACTGCAAAGTCGAGATTAAAGATTTGATCTCTCTTATTCATTTAAAAATATGTCTCGACAAAGTTTTATTAATTTGATAATAGCAAAATCTTCTGGGACAATATTAACATCATTGTTTGCCTTACTGTTTTAAGGGATAATCTGTAGAAACTTGTTGTGGTCATTCGTGTCTACCAAAAGTAGCAGTTTTAAAATAAAACTATAGGGGGAAAAACAAGATGAAGGTATGTAAAGGTGTTTTAGCAACGTTGACTGGAATAATTGTTGGGCTGGGGATGTCTGTAAGCGCCATTGGCACCACATGGGATATGCCAACTCCTTATCCTGACAAGACTTTCCATACTCAGAATGTTGCCATATTCGCTGACGATGTGAGCAAGGCAACCGACGGAAAACTGCAGATAAAAATACATTCAGCGGGTTCGCTCTTCAAGCATCCCGAGATCAAAAATGCTGTCCGTGCCGGACAGGTCCCCATCGGAGAGTTCTTCATTTCCCTTCTCTCCAATGAGCAACAGGTTTTCGGTGCCGATTCCCAGCCCTTTCTTGCCACCAACTACGATGATGCCAAAAAGCTTTGGGATGCTCAGCGACCCGTCGTTGCGGTATTGTTTGACAAGCAGGGACTCATGCCGCTTTATACCGTGCCTTGGCCACCGCAGGGACTCTATACGAAAAAGGAGATAAAAACTGTTGATGATCTCAAGGGTATAAAATTCAGGGCCTACAATGCCACCCTGGAACTCTTTGCAAATCTGGTCGGCGCCGCACCGACTCAGGTAGAGGTCCCCGATATTCCACAGGCCTTTTCCACTGGTCGCGTTGACGCGATGATCACCTCTCCCTCGACGGGAGCCAATTCCAAAGCCTGGGATTATGTCACGCATTACACGGACATTCAGGCCTGGTTGCCGAAAAACATCATCGTCGTGAACAAGAAGGCCTTCAGAAAGCTTGATAAAAAGACACAGGATGCAGTCCTCACCGCGGCGAAGGCTGCCGAGATCAGGGGCTGGAAAATGAGCAAGCAAGAGACGAGCGCAAAGACCAAGATCATGAAAGATAACGGGATTATTGTGGTAACTCCCAGCGCGGAACTCATGGCCGGTTTGAAGAAGATCGGTGCATCCATGCTCGTAAAATGGAAGGAAGGCGCAGGCAGTGAAGGTGAAACACTGCTTAAGGCATACCGGGCGAAATAGAATTACCTGTTAATCAAAGGATAGTTGGACATACACGGCTGCCGCTTCTCCCGGAGCGGCAGCCGAGCCAAAGGAAGATGGATGCGTAGGTCCCTGAATCTTCTCTACAAAGCCAGCGGCTGGTTTGGTGCATGCTGCATCGCCGCTATCTGCTTGCTCGTCATCTGCCAGGTTATGCTCAACCTGATTGACCGGATCAGCACATTGTTGACAGGTACCGCAATAGGTCTGACGATACCCTCATATGCAGACTTTACCGGCTTCCTGCTTGCTGCAGCCTCATTCATGGCGCTTGCCTACAGTCTTAGGGAGGGCGCCCATATCCGCGTCAGTCTTATCATTGGTCACCTGCCGGAAAAACTTCACCGCCCCGTCGAAATGTGGTGCATCCTTTTTGGTCTGTCAATTTCCCTTTATTTTGCATGGTATACAGCAAAGCTGACTCATGAATCCTTTACCTATAACGACCTCTCACCGGGGATGATCGCCGTACCCATCTGGATTCCGCAGACGGCGCTGCTCCTGGGGCTGATTGTCCTCTCTATCGCACTTATGGATGAACTGGTAACAGTACTTCGCGGCAACGTGCCATCCTATGTGGAAAAAGGGGAGGGACTCCTGGTAAAAATAAAGCAACCAGATCAATCAGTTGCTGAGGTGTTGGGAGGAGACGATGTCTGAGATAGGCCTCACTGTCACGTTGCTTCTTCTCCTGTTCACCCTCTTAGGTAGCGGGATCTGGGTGGCATTTTCCCTGCTGGCCGTAGGAATGGCCGGCATGGCTCTTTTTTGCGAAGCCCCGCTTGGGGAGGTAATGGCAACGACTATCTGGGGGGCGAGCAATAGCTGGGCCCTCGCCGCCCTGCCGCTGTTTATATGGATGGGGGAAATCCTGTTCCGTTCGCGGCTATCCGATGATATGTTTACGGGGCTGTCTCCCTGGCTGACCCGGTTACCTGGACGGTTGCTCCATGTCAATATCCTTGGTTGCGCCATATTTGCGGCCGTGTCTGGTTCCTCTGCGGCAACGGCAGCAACCATCGGCAAGATGACGGTCCCCGAACTGGCAAGACGTGGTTATCCCGAAAAGATGCTGGTGGGTACCCTGGCTGGTTCTGCAACCCTGGGCCTGCTCATTCCCCCGTCAATCATTCTTATCGTTTATGGGGTAGCGACGGAGCAGTCGATTGCCAGGCTATTCATAGGCGGGGTGTTGCCGGGCTGTATGCTTGTTACACTTTTTAGTGGTTATGTGATTGTGTGGTCCCTGTTACACCCGAAGGCCGTTCCGCATGGAGGGGCCGCACTGCCTCTGAGGGAGCGGTTCTCCCGGTCAAAGAGCCTGATACCGGTGGTGCTGTTGATTATCGGGGTCATAGGGTCGATTTACTCAGGTATCGCTTCACCAACTGATGCCGCTGCCATCGGAGTGCTGCTTGCCCTGATCCTCTCCTGGTACACGGGGTCGCTTAGCAAAGAGACTTTTCTCCAAGGGCTGATGGGCGCGACAAAAACCTCCTGTATGATTGCCTTTATACTGGCCGGTGCCGCATTTCTTACAGTGGCAATGGGGTTTACCGGGATTCCGAAACTTCTGGCAATCTGGATAGGTGCCATGCAGTTGTCGCCCTACGAACTTCTTCTGGCCCTGACCTTCTTTTTTATCGTCATGGGCTGTTTTCTCGACGGAATCTCCGTGGTGGTATTGACCACTTCGGTGATCATGCCGATGATCGAACAGGCATGCATAGATCCGCTCTGGTTCGGCATATTTGTAGTTATTGTCGTGGAAATGGCCCAGATTACTCCGCCCGTAGGGTTCAACCTCTTTGTTATTCAGGGTCTGACGGGCATTGATATCCTGAGAGTTGCCTATGCGGCTATACCCTTTTTCCTGTTGCTCCTCATTGGTCTGGCGGCGATTGTGGTGTTCCCCGAAATTGTCACCGTCCTGCCCAATATGATGGGGGGGTAGTTCTCATATTTTATAATAGCACATTTCTGGTAAACGACAGGGATTGACCATGCTGGATTTTGCATTGCAAGACCTGATTTCGCTCTGTACCTGACGGATCTTATGCAATAGGAGGTCTGCAAGAGCAGCCTGCAATAATGACAGAAAGG
Organism: uncultured Syntrophaceae bacterium; assembly: GCA_964394725.1. Classification (GTDB taxonomy): domain Bacteria; phylum Desulfobacterota; class Syntrophia; order Syntrophales; family UBA2210; genus JAFGPZ01. Next base: position 10,643 of record CAYMYS010000017.1, on the reverse strand, counting down.
AGTCTTTGTGAAAAAAGTAGACCTGAACTGTGACATGGGCGAGAGTTTTGGCGCCTATACGATAGGTATGGATGATGAGGTTATAAAGCATATTACATCGGCCAACGTTGCCTGTGGTTTTCATGCCGGGGATCCACTGGTACTGGACAAGACAGTAACACTGGCCGTCGAACATAACGTTGCTGTCGGTGCACATCCGGGATACCCCGATCTGCAGGGATTTGGACGCAGAAATATGGACTGTACATTGGAGGAAATTCGTAACTATGTGGTGTATCAGATCGGCGCTATTCAGGCATTTTGTGCAGTTCACGGGACCAGGCTGCAACACGTGAAACCTCACGGTAACCTGTATAATACGGCTGCGGTGAACGAGGATATTGCACGGGTAATTGCAGAGGCCATAGCCAGTGTGGATTCTGAACTCATCTACGTTGCTTTGTCCAGCACAAAGAAAGATTTTATGAACAAAATTGCCCGCGAAGTGGGTCTCAAAGTGGTTTACGAAGCCTTTCCTGACCGGGCTTACACATCTGATGGGACACTTCTGTCCCGGCGCCTGCCTGGGGCGGTTGTCAGGGACGCTCGGGTTGTTGCCGAACGTGCTTTGATGATGGCGAAAGAGGGCAAAGTGATTGCCGTGGATGGAACTCCAATTGAGTTAGATATTCAAACCCTCTGTGTTCATGGCGATACACCGATGGCGGTGGAACTGGTGAGGGCTATTCGGGAACGGCTGGAAGGGGATGGAATGGTGTTGACGCCCATGGGAGAGTTGTAATTGATTGTAACACATCGATAGAAACCCGGAGTGAAGAAGCCAAAATGAGCAGCGGTTTGTACGAAAGGCCCAAGATTCGAGTTGTAGGTGACCGGGGTCTCCTGGTGGAATACGGTGACACGATAGATCCCGTTGTCAACAAAAAAGTCCTATCCATGGCAATCGGCCTGGAACATGACGCTCCGGCGGGGATGATAGAGATCATTCCCTCCTACCGGTCTCTCCTGATCGTTTACGATCCTTCAGTAACAACCACTGCTTTCTTGCAGGAATCGTTGAGTTCTCTGGAAAAGCGTCTCCTGGAAATCGAAATTCCGCCCCCGCAAACAGTTGAGATTCCTGTCTGTTACGCAGGAGAGTTTGGCCCCGACATAGAATTTGTTGCGGAACATAACGGCCTGACGGCGGATGAGGTTATCCGTCTCCATTCGGAACCCGAATACCAGATATTCATGATTGGCTTCTCGCCGGGATTTCCTTACCTTGGCGGACTTCCCAAAGAGCTTCATACTCCACGGCTGAAAACACCACGCACTCAAGTCCTCGTGGGGTCGGTGGGAATTGCCAACGAGCAAACGGGGATTTATCCCGTGACCAGCCCCGGAGGCTGGCAGTTGATCGGCCGGACACCATTAAAGTTGTTCGATTTGGAACGTTCCAATCCTTTCCTGTATCAAGCCGGGGACCGGATCAAATTCAAGCCCATATCCCCGGAAGAATACCGCCGGTTGGCGGAAAAGGGGATAAACTAATGGATGCCTTCTTAGTGCAGACCCCGGGTTCGTACACCACGGTTCAAGATAATGGGCGTTTCGGCTATCAAAAGATGGGAATCCCCGTGTCAGGGTTTCTTGATTCCTTTGCCGGTAGTGTGGCCAACCTGTTGGTGGGGAATCCCGAAGAAAGCGCCCTTTTGGAAATTACCGTAACTGGACCCCGTCTGACCTTTTTGAGAGAAATCGATGTCGCACTTGCTGGTGCTGAGATGGGAGCAACTGTGAACAATCAGCCCGTTAATTGCTGGGAGTCCTTCAGGGTTTCGCCTGGTGACATCTTGAAAATACAGCAGGTGAAGAGCGGCTGCCGCGCTTATCTGGCCGTCAGCGGCGGCATCGAGGTTCCTAAAGTGCTGGGGAGTCGTTCTACCTGCGTGGGCGGCAAAATGGGGGGGTACCAAGGCCGTCCTCTGAAGAAGGGGGACGTCCTGCGCTGTGGCGAAGGCACACTACTGGATGTACCGCGACGTCTTCCTTCGGCGTGGATTCCCCGGCATTCTTCGGAGATCCTTCTCCGAGCCATCCCAGGACCCCAGGATGACTTTTTCCATAAAGAAGGTCTCGCTACGTTCTTCCAATCAGAGTTTACGATTGGTACCAATGCAAACCGCATGGGTTACAGGCTTCAGGGACCTTCAATCCCGCAAAAAGAGAACATGCCCGCGAGCATCATTTCCGATCCAAGCATTTCGGGCAGCGTTCAAATTCCAGCCGACGGGCAACCGATTATCCTGCTCGTCGAACAAACCATGGGAGGGTATACTAAGATTGCCACTGTCATCTCCACGGATATTCCCAAGGTTGCCCAGGCCATCCCCGGAAATGTTGTCCGGTTCGAGGAAGTAACCGTGGAAAGAGCTTATTCCCTGCATAGGGAACAAAAAAAGTTGATGCGAGAGATAGTGCGTAACATTTCCTGAGTAAATACGGGGACATAACACGTAATTCACGAAGATTTCTTCAGTCGCCTTCCCGGCTTTTGTTTGCAGAGAGCTCGGATACTAAAGCGTTCCATAGTGTTATAACGTGATCGTCTCTGATCGTCTCTGATCGTCTTTCCCGTTCCTGTTGCTTTCCTCAGTTCCTCTAGGGGCAGGGATAAGAGAGATTCAAAGTTCTCGGATCAGGTATAGTTGCCTGAGCAAGTGCAACACATTGTCAGGAAGGAGTCTGTCGAGGCTTTCTATTCTTGATGCATTTCATATACTGTGCAAATAATTCGGCGTCAATCTCCTTCATCTTTTTCCTTATTTCAATGAGTTCGATCCCCTTGATCAGTTTGATCAAGGGTTCATTGTCGCAGAGGATAATCGATCGAATAAACAGTTTTGCCCCAATGCGGGAGTCCCGTTCCCTGGAATAGGCCTTTCGCAATTCCTGATATTCATCGACAAAATACTTCATTTCTTCTTTCAGTCTCAAAGTTTTGGATGTGAGAAGTCCCCGGATGAAGGCATGCGTCGGAAGCCACTCGGCAGCAAGCGGTTCATCCATGTCGAAAGTCTCCATGAGTTCTTCCCGCAGACTTGCAAGTTCCTCATCCTTCAAATAGTTCCAGTCTATACTCCCCGCGTCTGCCAGCAATGCCTCCCGATAACACCTCCTGGCTACTTCCGTTTCGTCCCGAAGGATGTAGGCGTCTCCAAGGTATCCATAGAGTGCGGCGTTATTCTCAGTCACAGGAAGGCTTGCCTGAAGGGATGAAATGGCTTGATCGATGTTACCTGCCTCCATGTAAAGGAAACCCATCGGAATTGTGTCAAAGAAAAATGGCACATCCGTCAGATCCCATCGGTCGATCGCTTCAATGATCCTTTTGAAAAATGAATCCTTGATTCCCGACACAAGGCTTCCCGCGTTACCTGATGTTTCACTGGCGAATTCTTCAAAAGAGTTCCACAGTCTATAGAGATATACAGGTTCTTCCGGGGAATCGGCGGGACACTGTGCGAATCCATCGAACAAAAAATGGGTTATTTCGAGTTTGACTTCGATGTTATTGCCATTTCTGTAGAGGTCCCGGTAACTTTGAAATGCCTTTCGTGCACCCTCCAGATTAAGCCTGATCAGCTCAGAGGTCCCTGTGTTTAAGAGGACATTTTTATCATCGAATAGCGATAATTGTTCTTCCCAGATTTCAGTGGTTGAATCGTTTCGTTGATTTGCCATGTCTTTTTTTATGCCCTCCATCGAATAGAATCCTCAGATTTGAGATCACACCACGTTTACGCCAATTGCAGGATCATTGTCAATCCTCTTTCCATTTCCGGACCCCACAATGAGAGGAGGAGTATGAAATTGTTTCTCCCTTTTACCACAGAAAAATGTGGGGGACGATAATTGGTAATTGCGTCAAAAGTGTGTTTCTCCCTCACCCTGTCCTCCTTACCCTTTGGGGCACGTTGCCCATCGAGGGAGAGGGAGTAATAGTGAGAGATCTAAGAAACTGTCAAGAAATAAGGATCATGGAGGCTTAAACAGGATAGTTCCAGCTTACCCTGTCTCGCTGGAGCGAGACAGGGGCGTGTCAAAGCCGGACCACCATAAGGAAATTATATAGGGAGGAAAGTCCTTAAAGTATGATGAGACCTGTTTTGCCGTAAAACCATTTGCTATCGCTGCGCTCGTGCGCTTTTTCACTGTCAAATTCCTTATTATCGTACCATTCATTCACCAGAGGTATTCCCTCTCTGAAGGGTTTAATGGATAACAATACACTTACCTTCCAGTAAGGCGCCCTCTTCCATAACCACGAGGGGTGAGGTAACATCACCGTAAACCTTTCCCGTTGAGAGGATTTGAATCTTTTCACAAGCATGTATATTGCCGTGGATTTCTCCATGGATAATTATGGAAGAGACATCAATATTCGATTCTATGAGGGCATTTTCCCCCACAAGAAGATTTTCAATGGATGACGCGTCCCCCTTAAAATGACCATCAATCGACATGGTCCCTTTAAATATTATCTTTCCATCAAATGAGATACCATTTCCTAGAAATGAAACTGTTTCGTCTTCTTTTTTATTTATGCCCTGCTTTGTTGTCATCTTCACCACAATCTTCCCCATCTCCGTGAAGGAAACTCTTTTTATGAAAAAACCCTCATCACAGAAAAACCACAGCAATTTTTTTGTATTCTACTGTCAGGAACGGAAGTTATGCAATAAAGTGGATCACACAACTTCTGTGAAATACATCATATAACCATTAAGGGCATGTTCACATTTTTCGCTTTGGAAAGGCGTGAAGTAATAGTGGACATCATACCAGTTTAATCTTTAAACACGGCAATATTTCAGAAAACTGGTATGATTTCCTCCGATTTCTGTCATCCCCAGGGACTGTCCCAGTGCTGACCGCCATTCCCGACCAATGAAGATGTTATTTTCTTTGTATTATCTGTCCGAGATCCATGATCAAGAATCGGGAAGGATCGACGTTCCGTTTTCGCATTGCTTTTCTGAGATCAAGGACGGGATACCCCGGCGGATTGTCACCGAGACGAAAGGTACCCCACTGGGTCGGAATGAAATATTGTGCGCCAAGATCTCTAAAGGCATCGAGCGCCTCGGGCGCATTGATATGAGCGTAATGCATAAACCAGCGTGGATGATAGGCGGTAATGGGAAGAAGCGCATAGGTGATGTTCGGAAATCGCCTGCCTATTTCCTTGTAGCCGACGAAATATCCGCTGTCGGCGCCATAGTAAACCGAGGTCTTCGGCGTAATGACCATGAAACTTGCCCATAGTGTGCTGTTGACAGGTTGTCCTATCCGACGCGACCAGTGTTGCGCCGGCAGACACACCAGTTTCGTGCCGCCGGGAAGATCGATATCTTCCCACCAGTCAAGTTCCGTGACAATGCCCTTGTGGAGAGATGATACAAACTCTTTGAGACCATGCGGCACAAAGAACCGTGATTTGCCGGGCAGGGAACGAATACTGTCGGCATCTAGGTGATCATAGTGATTATGAGAGATAAGCACGTTCACCCTGTCTGTCAGTTCTTTCAGGTCATACGCAGTGAGCGCCGGGGGAGTCACTCTTTTCGGAAGTAAGGCCCGCTCGGAAAAGATGGGATCAGTCAACCAGTATTCACCCTGAAGGTGCATCAGGAAGGTGCCATGACCGATCCATGCGATAAAATCCTTTTTGCCTGCGAGATTATTGATCCGCTCACGAAGTCCTAAGATGAGCTTTGGCCTGTAAGCCCGTTCCTCCTCTGTGTAATCACCTTTCTTCGAGAATCTCCATTTGAGAAATTGCCGGAACCGTCCCTGCTCTTGGGGCAACCAGGGGTTGAAGTGCTTTCCATCGGCGAAATGAGGCGCATAGAGCTTTTCGACGCTTTGCCCTTCCACCGTCTTTCGCCACTGGGCTTCGTCAAAGGAGATTGCATCTGTCCTCCACAACACGATGCTCATGCCGATAACAAGAAAAATACAGATTCGAAGTACCTTCATGCCCTTAAAATCTTTCGCAAATGAATTTTTTAATCCACAGATTTCGCAGATTACACGGATTACTCTAATCATTTTAAGTGCGATGCGAAATCTGTAGGGTTTAATTCCCCGTAGCTTGCGGCGGGGTAGTTCATTCCGTGGGGGGCATAGCACACCATTAATGCCGTCGTCCTCACGTTGTATGCCGAACGCTGAACGTGGTGCCTTCGTAGTAGGCAGTAACAACCGATACAACGGGTTACAGCGTCGTCGGGGAATTATCCCTGCGCCCCGGTAGTTCAAGAGAGCGGCCTTCGAGTAACCGTTGGTTGTAAGTTCTCTAATAACAAAGATATAGGCCCTAAAGCAAGTGAACTTAGGCGTAGAACCGAAACATCAAGATAGGAAATCTAAGGATACCTCCCTATTTTCATGGGAAAGGTAGATGGCCAAGAAAGAAATAGGGGGAAGTGTCCTAATTAAGCCAGAATGCCGTTTCGGCTTAATTCAGGCAGTATCATTTGTCGAAAATGGCAATACTGTCATTTTCGACAAATAGCGGTCCCATCGACTGCAGGCCGCCCCTATGGTTCCCAGGCACTGTCCCGGTGCTACGAAAATTACACTTGCATGCTCCATAACATGTGCAATATAATGTACGAAATACGTACTTAATGAGGGACAATATGCAAAAAATAATAATTGATCAAGATATCAGGTCTCTGTCGGAAGTCAGGAACGGCATGGCAAACTTCATAAAGCAAGTTCACGATACTAAAAGACCGGTGATAATTACACAGCACGGGAAAGGGGTCGCAGTCCTTTTAGGTGCAAATGAATTTCAAGCCATGCAAGAGAAAATCGAGCTTCTATCAGATATTCAAACCTCTCTCAATCAACTGGAAAAAGGTGCAGGAATCAGCCATGAAGATGCAAAAGAGATACTATTAAAGCAAGTCCCGGCATGAGAATAATCTGGTCTCCTCTTGCTGTCGACAGAGCATCGGAAATAGTCGATTATATTGCCCAGGACAAACCGTCAGCGGCGGAAAAATGGATTGATACTGTATTCTCTAAAGTTGAGAAGCTAAAATCGTCTCCCAAAATCGGACGAATTGTACCCAAAATTAATGATAGCCAATTTGGAGAACTAATTTACGGCAATTACCGCATCATTTATCGTATCGAAACCAAACAAATATCCATTCTTACGATTCGACATGGGAGACAAATATTGCCATTAAATGAAATTAAGTAATACGAGCAATACGGAGGCATTATACCGGTTTAATCTTCAAAGGCGGCAATATTTTAGGGAACAGGTATGATTTCATCTCGATCAAACATGAACTGCCGAATTATCCAGAGAAGATACAATCACAATGTGCATTTAGCAAAAATGGCATCATTGCCAAAACCGCTGAATACCGATCTTGTGCAATTCGGCGAGGTATCCAGATTGAACTGAAGAGCATGCATTTCCGGGTACTTGCTATGGAATATTTCAATCATTTAGCAAAAATGCCGGAATTGGCAAATCTGCTAAATACCTGTACTGAAAGACTGTTTAATGACGCACCACAGTTGTCATTTCAGGCAGAGCGAGAAATTTGGTATTCCTCAGTGACTGTTCCGGTGCAAAGTATATACACGGGTCCGAGCACAGACCAGAGAATACAGCGATTCCATGGTCACACTACTTCATGAAACCATAGGGGGCCGCGTGGCCGGAATGCTTGAAGCGCTTTCCATGCAAGATCACTAGCCGAACCAGAGGATTTATGTGAGAAGAAATAGCTATGCCATTGATCTGCGGCGTTATCTTTTTCGATAATTCTTCTGAATACAAATCATATGGAGATCTTACTATGAGCAAAGTACTACCTTTTTACAAAGATCCAATTAAAAATCTATCAGATACAGAATTTGCTGAAATAGAAAAGGACTTAATGGAGTATTTTTATGATGCTATCCATCGTAATGACGGAGACACTCCAATTTTTCAAGCAAAGGAATATGCTACAAAATGCATTGCAAAGAAGCATAATTTTACGATTGAAGAAGCGAAAGAGTTTGTCTCAGAAATGCAAACGAGAAAGCTGGACAAAGCGTTATTTGATAAAAATGAAACATAACCAATTCTTTGCCCTCTCCGGCATAGAACATAATTTCCCCTGTGATTTTTAAACTCGTTTGCCAGGCCATCGGGTGCCTAGAATGTAAGACATGAGTTGAGATAGCATGATATCCGTGATATTGTGTTCTCATGATAAAAAGCTTCAAGGACACAGCGACAGAAAGTATTTTCAACGGAAAAGTCACTAAGGCTGCAATGAAGTGTTGTCCTGAACTATTATGGAAAATAGCATCCAGAAAACTTGATCAATTAGATTCCATTTTAACGCTTGATGAACTACGTGTTCCACCCGGAAATCGATTGGAAGCCCTATCAAGTGATAGAAAAGGGCAATGCAGCATTCGAATAAATGATCAATATCGCATTTGTTTCATTTGGGCCGAGAATGGCTCAATGGATGTTGAAATTACAGACTATCATTAAATTGTACTATCGTAAGGAGTTAAAGTGATACGAATACCAACGCACAGAGCACCGACTAACCCTGGGGAAATGCTGTTGGAGGAGTTTCTAAAACCAATGGGCATCACTCAGCGAGACTTAGCTAGTGCCATAAATGTTCCATATCAACGGATAAATGAAATAGTCAACGGGAAGCGGGGTATAACCCCTAGTACGGCCTTAAGGCTTGCAAAGGTTTTTGGGGTTTCATCAGACTTTTGGATGAATATTCAACTGAGATGGGATCTTTATTTTGCAAAGCAATCTGAGTCGGACGTCCTGAATGACATCAAGCCGTTGTCTTTGGGGCATCTTCCAACGAAGGACTCCAGCGCCCAGAACAGCGCCGGAGGCTGACCGTTGCTTACGCTGACGCACTGCCTTGGCAGGACAGCTAAATGGAACACCAAAACATGAACTGCCGAATTATCAGGAAGGTACAGTAAAATTTTGCATTTAGCAAAATGGCAGCATTGCCAAATCTACTAAAAACCGCGACCTTCTGTCTTTACTGGTAATCTTCCATAAGCGTTTCAGGTACCCAATATAATCATGCAAGGAGATATGGAATTGGAGAAAACGTTATCTTTGGATCAGTTTCCTGTAAAATGTCTGAAATGTGCCAAATCATCCAGGCCATTCATTGACGGCAGGTGCAGCTATTGCCGGGGTTTGAGTTTCCAGGAAGGAGTGCTTTGTGATTTAAACCGGTCAACACAGCATTCAACCTCTTTTGAATGCCATGCTTTTCAGCCGTTGCTGAAACCGGTCGCGTCACTCGGGCAGGAAACGCGGCCGGATCCCAAAGTCCAGCCTGCAAAGATCACCTTAGAAAAATGGCTTGATTCCGATAAGGTAAAGTATCAGCGGACGTTGGCTCTGCAAAAATTGGCCAGTAATACCGATGAAGTGATGCTTGAGATCAAGTACCATTTTGTCTGGAACGTGATCGGCAGAAGAAAAGCCTTTGCGGAGCCAGCACCTGTGATTAACTTCATCAGTAATACTATCACGAATTGTAGCGAGGCAGTGGGTGGTTGTGCCGGTCTCCTGTGGCTGGCCCCCGACCATATACATATATACGTGGAGTCGGATGGGGAAGTATCTCCGGACAGTATGGCTCAAACACTGAAAGGGTTATCAGAAGTATCAATACTGGAGCGGTTTCCCGACCTTATTACATCTCCAAAGGTGGGAAAAGTGCTGTGGGACGAAGCTTACTTCGTAGAAACCATAGGCTGAAACAGAACAGATGCATATAGAGTGATTGCGGAAAATTGAGGGACGCCTCCCGTTTCTTTCGTAATTGGGCAGGCATCCATACTGAATCATTTATCGAAAATGGGAGTACTGCCATTCTCGGTAAATAGCGGCCACATCGAATTCAATCATCCGGAATATTTCCCCGGGACTGTCCCGTTATGGGGACACCAAAACATGAACTGCCGAATTATCCGGAGAAGATACAATCACAATTTGCATTTAGCAAAAATGCCGGAATTGGCAAATCTGCTAAATACCGATCTTGCATAGTCGGGCAAAAAATGCATATTGAAGCGCAAATAGAACATTCACCGCAGCTTGTTGAGAGGAGCTTCAAGAATATGAAACAAACGAAAATACCCTACGGAACGAAAATACCTGTTGCGCTAACCTTGCATGAACGGGACATCATCCGTAACGAGACCTTCTGTGATCCCAATTTTGCGAGATTGGCGATTGTAGAAGGCAAAAGGATTAAGGTTAAGTTGTCTTTGGATGAAATCGAAGATATTCAGGGGTACATAGCAGCCACTGCAAATCATACAAAAAACAAAAAACTCCAGAAAGAACTTGATTGCCTTTTCGAAAAGTTTCAGGTTCTTCTGGATACATATGATGATGAACATGAATTAGAAATCTGACGAATTCGTCGCGGAAAATACCCCTTTCACATACAGTGACGAGTTTTTTGTGCCTGTCAGTCCCGGTGCGAAACACAAAGAGTCAGAGAAATTCTTGATGATAAAGAATATCGGGCATTGCAGAATGCATTGGTTTTAAATCCGGAATCAGGAAAAAT
>CAYMYS010000016.1:0-39000 GCA_964394725.1 uncultured Syntrophaceae bacterium | reverse complement strand
GCTATATGGCTGCAATGTTGTTCCGTCTCTTCGTTCGTCGGTCCCTCCACCATGACGCGGCACATATTCTGTGTCCCCGAGTATCTGACGAGAACCCTCCCTTCCCTTCCCAGCTTTGCTTCAGCGGCCTCGATGGCGGTAACTATTTTGGGAATCCGGGAGATGTCCGGTTTGGACTTGACGTCGATATTGATCAGTTTTTGCGGATAGACTTTCATGACCTTGGCCAGCTCGGAAAGGGGCTTCCCTTCCTTTTTCATTGCCGCCAGGACCTGTAATGCCGAGAGGATTCCGTCACCCGTGGTATGGTGCTGCAGGTATATGAGATGTCCCGAATCCTCGCCACCGATGGAGGCGCCGCGGGCGCGCATCTCTTCCAAGACATACCGGTCGCCGACCTGGGTGGCAACTTGATCGATGCCCAGTTTCTTGAGAGCGATACCAAGACCGATATTGCTCATAACGGTGCAGACAACCATATTGTTGGTAAGCATTCCATCCTTTTTCATCACCTTGGCGCAGAGGGCCATGATCTGATCACCCGTCAACACCCCTCCCTTTTCATCAATGGCGATAAGGCGGTCTCCGTCTCCATCGAAGGCGAAACCGACGTCGGCATTGCGCTTTACCACCTCTTCCGCCAGAGTCTCCGGGTGCTGTGACCCGCAGTTGTCATTGATGTTTTCCCCGTCCGGCTCGGCGAATATCGATTTTACCTTGGCGCCCAGTTCGGTGAATGTATCCGGTGCCACCCGGTAGGTGGCGCCATTGGAACAATCGAGGACTATTTTTGTTCCCTCCAGTGTAAACTCTTTTGGGAAGGTTTTTTTCAAAAAGACAATATACCGGTCGCGCGCACCCTCGATCCGATAGGCCTTCCCCAGTTCACTGGGTAAGGGGTTGAGACTTCCCAAGTTGTTCGAGGAGATCAGCTTTTCTATTTCCAGTTCACGTTCATCGGGAAGCTTGAAACCGTCATTGGAAAAGATTTTGATGCCGTTATCTTGGAAGGGATTGTGAGAAGCGGATATGACGATTCCCGCATCGGCACGCATGTCACTCGTCAAAAAGGCTATGCCGGGCGTGGGCATGGGTCCCACTAAAACGGCATCTACTCCCATGGAACAGATGCCTGAAACCAGGGCGTTCTCCAGCATATATCCCGATATCCGCGTATCCTTTCCGATCATGATCCGTGGCTGGTGGCCTTTTCTCTTAAAGAGGTGTGCCGTCGCACGTCCGATATTGAGAGCCATCTCCGAAGTCATGGGGTATTCGTTAGCCACACCCCTTACACCGTCTGTTCCAAACAATTTTCCCATGATGCTTCTCCTGCTGAGATCTTTAATGTATTGATAATGCTAAGAAAGTTTTCACTCCCGTCCGAATGATCTGATTGCAGGGCAAAACAAGATCAAAGCGTTCGAATGTCATATGATTTCTTGATCTTAGTGCAGACTCACGACTTCTATATTATTTCCCCTGTTTTTGCAATAAATAATTGGAGTTCCCCGCAACGTGCTACGGGGAACTCCAATTCTAGTTTTTAATGTTTTTGCTGGCTGAAATTATAGGGAGTGCGCTGATCTGACGGATAGCGGGCACTCTCAAAAATCAAAAAAATCTTGACATATATGGGGAATGGTTTATTGTTTGTTTTCATAAATTATTCATGAGCTTCATTCACAATTCACCATTGTATTTCTCTGCAGTGACTATTTGTAATACGTCTCCTTACCCAGCCATTTCGATTGAAAGGTGAAATCTTTCCATCTTGTCTCCATTACCCGTCCACTGAGTTCCTGTCGCAAAATGGGAGAATAATGAATGTGATGGAAAATAGAAATTCTGGTGCGGGGTCTGAAGAATTCGGAGCCGAGATCCCCGTTACACCACAAGAGGTCTTCGTCAAGGGTATCTATTCTTCAGTGGATAGGGCCGTTGCACGCGAATTGGATCGGCTGCGTAGCGAAGATTGCATCATGCCGGCTTGTCAATCGGGCTGCTGTTACTGTTGCCGGTATCATATCCTTACGAACATTGCCGAGGCCCATGCCTTGGCGCAATATATCAAACGTGCAATTTCAGTGGAACAGATCGACGAACTTCGAATGCGAACGCAACAATGGCATGAATGGAACAGGTATATGCAGGGCAGACACCAATCGGCCGACATCGACGAGGAAACAGATTTTTCTCACTACAGCCACTGCTGCCCACTGCTGGTAAATGACACATGCAGCGTTTATCCCGTGAGGCCGGTCGTGTGTCGAACACATTTTGTCAGTTCGCATCCCCACTTCTGCTACGCAGCAAAGGATCCTCAGCTCAGGGAAGACGCTCCCGTGGTGCTCACATCCGTTGTGGCGGCGGCACTTCCCTTTTCAAAGGCAATAGGTGATCATATCGAAAAGGCAGGCTTGGATTTTTCCCGATCACACATGCTTCTTCCCCATTGGTTGGCGATTGAAATGGGTTGGCCTTTTGCCATATCTCCGTGATTTCCCGCAGATGGTTGACAGGGATACAATCCTCCGCATAACCCATCACCGCGACTTGATGATGAGGTACATATCCCGAAGGATCACCCCCGTAATAATCACGCATAATGCTGTGCTGATTTGTGTGAAATCGAGGGGTGTTTTCGAAATCAACAGTCCAATCTGTTGTGTAGGTTTGTTCCGACTGCGAAATGAAGTACGCACCTTTTCGCTCTTGGAGGGGCATCGTGTCTTATTCCCTTTTACTGTATTGATTTATTTGTCTAGGGATATCAATGATGTGGGATGCATCTACACTTTTTGTCCTCTCCTGGCATATAAAATGCGCTGTTCTCTGTTGATGCAGAAAATTTGCCCTTCGGGGCTAGCAGATAAAGGGGTCGAAAATGGAAGGAAAAAATATTGCAGTTGTCTTCCCAGGACAGGGATCACAGAGAGCCGGTATGGGGAGAGACTTTTTTGATAATGTTTCAATTAGTAGAGAAACCTTCGAGGAGGCGAAAAAAATACTCGGCTGGGACGTAGCCGATATGTGTTTTTCCGGTGATGAAAGACTCAATCTGACGGAATTTGCCCAACCATGCATAGTGACGACGGAGATTGCCATGCTGAGAGGGCTGCAAGCGCTCTATGGTTTCAATCCCATCTATTTCGGGGGACACAGCCTGGGTGAATATTCGGCCCTTATTGCCGCTGGTGCGATGCCGCTGGAGGAAGCCCTGAGAATTACTCAGATGAGGGGACAGCTCATGCAGAAGGCCGCTCCCCTTGGAGAAGGCGCCATGGCTGCCGTGATATCCGATGATCTGGATTTGGAAAAGCTTGACAATATAATGAAAGATCTTCCCATGGACATTGCAAATATCAATTCCACACGCCAGATCGTCATAAGCGGGCAAAGCTCTGCCATGACGGAGGTTGAGGAACGTTTGAAGGGAATGGCAAAGGATGCCGCTTCCCTCCGCTTTGTACCCCTCAATGTAAGCGCTCCCTTCCACAGCAGATTCATGGAGACCATCAAGGACAGTTTCACGGAAAAACTGGCCGCTCTATCGAAGAAATTAAACCCGTCAAATGCACGAAGGGTTACATCGAATTTCAGCGGACTCTTTCATTCCGACAGCAAAAGTGAAATTATTGACCGCCTTGTTTCTCAGCTGAGCGGCACCGTTCAGTGGAAAAAGAATATGCATGCCCTGGCCGCCCATGCCGACTTGATATACGAAGTGGGACCCGGCCGTCCTCTCAGAGACTTTTTCAAGACAATCGGAGTTACCTGTTCCTCTATAACAACCCTTCAGTCTGCGCGACGCCTCTTCGAGCCCGCAACAGTGAAGGTGTCTGTAGCAGGATAAGCGACCCTGGTTTACCCCTGTTGTGCCCTCTCGAAGGGGAGGGGGCATATCTCAACGTTTTGTTGTGCCCGAAGGCTTTTGGAATATGGTGTTTTACTTTTTCGGAGACCCTGCGTTATTGTTACTAAGGAGGAATATTTATGGATTTTACACTCACAGAAGATCAGAACATGTATCTCGATCTTGTCCGAAAATTTGTGAAAAATGAGATATTACCGGGTGTTTTAAAGCGGGAGGAGGGACATATCTTCCCCGAAGACATCATAAAAAAGGCCTGGGAGATAGGGCTGTTAAATTTATCCATCCCCGAATCGATCAAGGGATATGAAGTCGATATCATCACATCCTCGCTGATAGTGAAGGAACTGTCCTATGGAGATACGGGTATCTCAACCTCTGCCATGTGTAACGATCTGGCCAATATCGTCATTGCACAGCATGGAACGGAGGAACAGCAAGTGCGTTTCCTCCAACCCTTTGTCGAAAAACCCCTTATCGCCTCCTTCTGTCTGACTGAGCCGGGGGCCGGTTCGGACAATGCATCGATGAAGACCTTTATCCGGAAGCAGGAGGACGGCACATACCTCTTAAATGGTGAAAAATGTTTTATAACCAATGCATCCTATGCGTCACAGTTTACCATTTTTTGTAAGGTGGGGAAACCGGACGGTCTCATGATTGCCTGCATCATTATCCCTTCAGAATCCATTCTCAATGCCCAAATCAAGACACAGTCATCGGGGGGGAAGGAGATTGTCCTGAAAGAAGGGGGAACAATCATGATCGGCAAGCCCGAGGATAAGCTGGGACAGCGACTCTCCAATACGGCGGCCGTCAAGTTTGAAGATGTCGTCATCGACGCATCGCAGATCATCGGAAACAGGAGGCTTGGATTCAGCTACGCCATCGACGTTCTCGATTACGCACGCCCCATGGTGGCTGCCATCGGTGTCGGTCTGGCAAAGAGGGCCTTCGATGTCACCTTGGAATATACGAAGGAACGAAAGCAATTCGGTGAGCGGATCTGTGACATGCCCGTCGCCAGGGACGCCCTGGTTGCCATGTGGAAGAGGGTTGAACTGGCGGATCTGGCATTGATGAAGGCCGCCTGCAAGGTCGAGTCGGGAGATGAGGACAGGGGCATATATGCGTCCCTTGCAAAGAATGCGGCTGCAGAGGCCGCCCTGTACTGTGCCAATGAGGGGCTCCATCTTCATGGCGGATACGGCTTTATGACGGAATATGAAATCTCGAAGCTGGTAAGGGATTCCCATATCATTGACATATATGAAGGTGTGAGGGAAGTGCAGGACATGATCATCGGAAGGGAACTGGTGTAATAGTATTATGTTGTATCTCCACGGTTTGGGTCACTTTCACCCGGAAAATGTGATCACCAATGAATTTCTTGAGGAACTGGATATCGGCAGCAGCAAGGAATGGATAATGGAGCGGGTAGGCATACGTGGCCGTCACACCGTTCTTTCTCTCGATTATATAAAGACGACGAAAAATGAAGATCCGCGAGGTGCCTGGGAGGGGAGCGTCTATACAAATGCCCAGACAGGGGCACTGGCGGCACGAATGGCGATAGAACGCGCCGGTCTTACCATTGACGATATCGGTATGGTAGTCTCGGGGAGCACGGCATCGGATCACGTCTGCCCCGCCGAAGCGGCCACTGTCGCAGGGGCCCTCGGGATCAATGCTCCCTGTCTCGATATCAATTCGGCCTGTTCCACCTTCGGTGTGCAGATCAATATTCTGTCGAGCATGAAGGAAGATGCCTTGCCCCCATACGTACTGGTTGTGAACCCCGAATCTATGACGAAAACGGTAGATTATTCCGATCGCAGGGTGGCACCCCTCTTCGGTGATGGAAGCAGCGCGGCTGTGGTATCCGCTACTGTTCCTTCAACCATGGGATTTGAAGCCTGTTCTTATAAATCCGAACCCTCTGCCTGGGATAAGGTGAAAATTCCCAGAATGGGACACTTCTGGCAGAACGGGAGTGTCGTTCAGGGCTTTGCCATACGCCGGACCACGGATTTCCTGCGCATATTACAGAGCGAGTATCCCATTAACTCAGGCAATTTCAAGTTCGTGGGACACCAGGCAAATCTGGGGATGCTGAAGACCGTTTGTGCGAGGTGTGATATTTCCGCAGGGGACCACTGGTCCAATGTGGCTGATTTCGGGAACACTGGATGTGCCGGCGCACCCTCCGTATTGAGTCAGAATTGGGACAACCTTTCTCCTGGATACCATGTTGCCATTGTAGTAGTGGGGGCCGGTCTTACGTGGGCACGGGTAATGCTGAAGATAAACGAGGAATAGATGAAATACAAAGAGTTTATGTTACAGGAGACGTTCGCGATTGAGGATCTGATAGCCTTTTCCTATGGACGGCTCATTGAAGATCCCCCCCGGGGGTTTGACGCACGGCTTCCCGCTCCTCCCTTCCTGATGGTCGATCGAATCTCAGCAATTAGCAGTAACGGCAGGGGAGGGTTCATCAATGCCGCGCAGGATGTGAAAATCGATGCATGGTATTTCCAGTGCCATATGCCGGGAGATCCTGTTCAACCTGGGTGTCTCTGTGTCGATGCCATATGGCAACTGCTGGGGTTCTATTGTGTCTGGCGAGGGGCGTTGGGCTCAGGCAGGGCTCTGGGGTGTGGAGAGGTTGTCTTTAATGGACAGATACGTCCCCTCGATACATTGATTCGCTATGAAGTGGATATAAAACGTTTTTCTCAGTTAAAGAAATCGGGGGCCAGTGTCGTTGTGGGTAATGGCAGGGTCTTTGTAGACGATGAACTGATCATGACAATCGATGGTGCGCGGGTGGGAGTATTCAGAGATATCAGATACCCCGATTATCCAAGACCTTCACCCAATGCCAAGGGAGGCATAATAGAAAGGACAACCACATGAACAGGGAAAACAAAAGCCGGGACTCAGCGGAAAGACCCGTCGCAATTGTAACGGGAGGCGGAACCGGGATCGGTGCCGCCTGTTGTCGTGCCCTCGCAGAGCAGGGATTTCGTGTCGGCATTCATTACCGGACCAGTGAAAAGGGTGCCCGCAGGGTACTGGAGGAAGAGGCGCAGGATGGTTTCCTCCTGAAGGCCGATCTTGCCGATATCGATGAGATCGAGGCCATGGTGAAGGAAATCAAAGCGAAGGCGGGTCGGGTCGATGTCCTCATCAATAATGCAGGTATCACTATCAATAGTGACATCATTTCCATGAAGGTTGATGAATTCGACAAACAGCGTGAGACTGCCCGCGGCGCTTGGTATTTGACAAAGCGGGTTCTCCGGCTCTTCATGCTTCGTAAAGGATGTGGAAGAATAATAAATATCTCCAGTGTCGTGGGACACACGGGAAATGGTGGGCAGATACCATACACCATGGAAAAGGCGGCCCTCGATGCCTTCACGCGATCGCTTGCCAAGGAATTACAGGGGCGGAATATCTTGGTCAACTCAGTAGCTCCGGGCTTTATCGATACTGAGATGACCAGGGATCTGCCTGAGGAAATCAAGAAGAGTATTATGGGCAATATCCCCCTGGGTCGTCTGGGGTCCGCCAAGGAGGTTGCCGATGTGGTTGCCTTTCTGGCCACAAGCGCAACCTATATTCAGGGAACGGTGATACACGTCAACGGGGGACTCTATGGAGGTTGATCGAAAGCAAAAGGACGAAATACTGGCCATTGTACCACAACGATACCCCTTTCGGTTTCTCGATGAGATAGTCGAATTGAATGAGGATACCATTGTGGGGACCTACCGGTTTCGTGAAGATGAGTATTTCTACCGGGGGCATTTCCCCGGTTACCCCGTAACACCCGGTGTTATTCTCATCGAAGCGATGGCACAGACGGGTGTTGTTGCCTTCGGGATTTTCCTTCTTATGGCACAGGGGGTTACAAACGATAGATTGAAGAAGATGGCTACGCTTTTTGCCACGGCCGATAATGTCGAATTTGCGAATGTCGTGCGTCCGGGAGAAGAGGTCATAATCAGAGGAGAAAAGGTGTATTTCCGGAGGGGAAGCCTGAAAACAAAGGTCAGTATGGAGCACAGAAACGGCGAGTCCGTTTGTTCCGGCATACTGTCCGGTAAAGGAGTAATTATAGATGAATAGACGAGTTGTTATAACGGGAATGGGTGTTGTTGCCCCCAATGGACATGGTCTGGATACGTTTGAAAAGGCCCTGAGGGAAGGACGATCGGGGGTACACTTTCATCCGCGATTGAAGGAACTTAAATTTGGCTGCCAGATAGGGGGAGTAATCGAGGATTTTGATGCTATCCGCAAGAGTTACTTCGATCACGAAAAGCTCCTTTCCATTAACGATAATATCGGTTACGCGTCCGTAGCCGCAGTGGATGCCTGGCATGACGCGGGATTTGAAATCGACGAAGACGGACAGGCTCACTGGGATACGGGCGCCATTATCGGCTGTGGTATCGGAGGTATGGATACAATTGCTGAGAAGGTAGTCCCCGGCATAAACGAGGGGAAGGTTCGGCGTCTGGGAAGCAGGATAGTAGAACAGGTTATGAATAGTGGTCCCAGTGCTCGCGTTGGAGGCCTGCTGGGATTGGGGGGACAGGTGACGTCCAATTCATCGGCCTGCAGCACGGCAACGGAGGCGCTTGTTGAAGCCTTCCGGAAGATTCGTTTCGGATTTGCAGAGAGGATGCTGGCAGGAGGCTCTGAGGGGGCGTCGCCCTATATATGGGGAGGATTCGATGCCATGCGTGTGATTGCCAGGAAATACAACGATGAGCCTGAAAAGGGATCCCGCCCGATGAGTGCGACGGCCAACGGTTTTGTGCCGGGTGCCGGAGGGGCGGTGCTTATTCTGGAAGAACTGGAGACGGCCCTGAAGAGGGGTGCCAGGATCTATGCAGAGGTTTTGGGGGGTTCTGTCAATAGCGGCGGTCAGAGAAATGGGGGATCAATGACTGCGCCGAATCCGGAAGGCGTGCAGCGCTGTATCCGGGAGGCCCTTGCAAATGCCGGGATAAGGCCTGAGGAAATAGATGCCATCAACGGCCATTTGACGGCGACATTTGCCGATCCTTATGAAATAAAAAACTGGGCCACGGCGCTTGGCAGAGGACCTTCTGATTTTCCATTTGTCAATTCTACAAAGTCGATGGTCGGACATTGTCTGGGGGCTGCAGGTGCGATAGAGAGTGTTGCCGTTGCTCTTCAATTGTATAAGGGATTTCTTCATCCCTCCATCAACTGCGAGGACATACATCCGGAGATTGAGGATTACGGCGATAAGATTCCACAGAAGGTTATGGAATACCCTGAATTAAAGATTATTGCGAAAGCAAGTTTCGGCTTCGGTGATGTGAACAGTTGTCTTATCTTTAAAAAATGGGATGAGTAAGGTTTGGGGGACCCCCGCAAAGGTAGTCTAGAATAGCATTAAATAACGGGATTTCCCATCAGGTCGTAATGACATTGCAAGGAAAACCCTCAGAAAGATTGAATTAACTATAAGGAGAAAAGTGATGGATGACAAGCAAATTATTGAAGAGATGGTTAAGATACTGAGTCCTTACGTAAAGGACGCCGGCCTGTTGGAAAACGCCTCGACTGAAACCCATATACTGGATGACCTGAAGGTCAACTCGGCGCGTCTTGTTGATGTTATTATAAAATGTGAGGATGTCTTCGATATCGAGATTGATGATGACGATGCCGATACGATAAAGACAATTGGTGATGCAGTATCCGTGGTCAAAGGGAAGATGGCCTAGCAATAAAGGCGGAGCGAGACGGCAGGGAATGATTCTGTTGTCTCGCCTGTCGATGCCGACAGCAATTACATTCCAGGAGAGACCCTGTGAGCAAAGGACGGTCCATGAAGTTTTTTACGAGGTTCTTCTTATATATCCAGTACTCGGTGGGACGGGTGGCCGTTGTCTTTATGGCCCTTCTCGTCTTTATTCTTATCAAAGTGCTGCGTTATCGGGTGCGGGACATCAAGAAGATTCGTGAACAGGTGAAGGAGGCCTTCGAAGGGCACGATGGCCCTTGGATAATATGCCCCAATCATTTGACCATGATTGACTCTATCATCATCGAATATGCCATGGTACCCCTTTACCGGTATATTACGAACTACCGGATGCTCCCATGGAATCTTCCCGAACGGGCTAATTTTAGTGCCAACCCCATCACGGCCTTTTTCTGCTACTTGGCCAAGTGTATTCCCATCAGTCGTGGCGGTGACAGGGATAAGATGAAGGAGACCATGGCCAAATGCAACTACCTTCTGAAAAAGAAGGAGTCCATTCTTATTTTTCCTGAAGGGGGACGGTCACGAACCGGTTTTGTAAATGAGGACATCTTTTCATATGGCGTCGGGCGTTTTATCATGGCAAACAGGGAGTGCAGAATACTCTGCATTTATATGCGTGGCGACGGCCAGGAAAGCTACAGCGAAATTCCCCGTCTGAGCGAACGGTTTACCGTGGAGGTTGAAACATTTGATCCGCATACGGAATACAGAGGGTTGAAAGGCCAGAGAGAATATGCCAGGCAGATTGTTGAAAAGCTGGCTGTGATGGAGAAGAGATACTTTGATACTTGTGGGAAACGACATCATCGATTTGACGATCCCCGAAGCGATCGGGAAGAGCCGCGATATTCGCTTCATAAAGAGAGTCTTCACCGCATATGAGGAGCATTGCATCGTGGGCGCTGAAACACCCGACACAATGCTCTGGAATCTATGGGCCGCCAAGGAGGCCGCATACAAGGTTGTAAGCAAGTCTCATCCCGTCGCAAACTCCATACCACACCGCTATGAGGCTCACCTCGAATCTACTGACTTCTTGGAAGCAGCGGGTCGCGTTATATCGCCCTATGGGTCGATAGAGATAGAGACCTCTTTCACCGACCATTATATCCACTGTATCGGAATTTCCAGAGGAAAGACGAAGTGGGATTCCGTTGTCTCCAAGGTTGAGAAAGTCGCCGAAGGACTTTCCCTTCATAACGAGTCAGAGGCGATTCGTGATCTCCTCAGGCGGGACTTGTCGCGACACCTCTCCATATATCCTGATCATATAGAAATCCTGCGCACAAAGGGCCCCCTCGGCCTCGGTCCCCCACAGGTATATATCAAAGGGGAGAAATCAACCATAGACATCAGCATGAGCCACGATGGACAGTTTATGGCATACGCTTATGTTCGGGGATGAAACAAGAGAAATGAAGGATTCAAGGGGTCAAGGACCCCAGGGTTTGTTTCCTCTATACGTTATAAAGGCCGTTACATTGCTTCCGATTCTGCTATATCTTTTTCGTTAACCCTTTACAGTTTCCCGTTCACGATTTTTCCCCGGAACACTCTTTCAGCCGATCGCTGTAAGCCGTGAACTATTACCGGGGATTATCCGGCATTTCACTCGAGCCTTGAATCCTGGACCTTTTTTCTTTACCCCAATATCCCCAAGAAAACGCCTCCGGCAATGGCCGCTCCGATGGCACCGGCCACGTTGGGGCCCATGGCATGCATGAGGAGGTAGTTCTTGGGATTTTCCTTACGTCCCATGACCTGTACGACCCTGGCTGACATGGGAACTGCGGAAACACCGGCGGCGCCTATCATGGGATTGATCTTTTCTTTCAGGAAGAGATTCATGATCTTAGCCAGGATAACACCGGCACCGGCGGCACTTGCAAAGGCCACCACACCCAGTATGAGTATCAATAATGTCCTTGTCTGGAGAAATACCACCGCCGGCATGGATGCCCCGATGGCAAGGGTGAGAAAGATTGTCACGATGTCGACGAGTGCCGTCTGGGCCGTCTTGCTGAGTCTTTCCGTGACCCCGCTTTCCCTGAAGAGATTTCCGATCATAAAGCAGCCGATGAGTGGCGCCGATGTGGGTACGATAAGTACGATGATGATCGTTGTGATAAGCGGGAAGAGTATCTTCTCCAGCTGTGATACCTTTCTCAGCTGGGGTTTCATGTAGATGCACCGTTCCTTTTTTGTGGTCAGGAGTTTTATGACGGGAGGCAGTATGATCGGAACGAGCGCCATATATGAATAACAGGCAACGGCTGTTGCGCCTATGATGTGAGGGGCAAGAATGGAGGTGACATAAATGGTTGTCGGTCCTTCGGCACCGCCAATTATGCCGATTGAACATGCCTCGGGGAGGGTAAAGCCGAAAAAGAGTGAAAGGAAAAAGGCCAGATAAACGCCAAACTGTGCCGCTGCCCCCAGGATGAGCGTTTTCGGATTGGCCAGCATGGGACCGAAGTCGGTTAACGCCCCCAGGCAGAGAAACATCAGCGGCGGCAGAATCTGCCACATCACACCGAAGCTGAAGATGATCGCGAGAAGCCCCAGCGGTCGTGTTGGAAGTTCAGACTGATTGGTCTGTTCCATGGTGATGGTCGATGCCAGGACATCACCTTTTTCGACATGGGTGCCTTTCGAGACTTTTATTGCATCTATTCTTCCAAAGACGGGAGCAGTTACCTCACCTGAGTCCAGTGTGAGTATGATTCCTCCCTTTTTGAACCGGTCTCCCTCCTCCATCTCCACGGTCATCACCATACCCGACTGTGGTGCCCTCAGTAAATACTCATAATCCATCATGCCGCCCAGAGGCAGATTGACAAGCATGATTCCGAATCCGATGGGGATCAGTAGGAGGGGTTCCATCTTTTTGGCTATGGCAAGATATATGAAACCCAGCCCGATGGCTATCATCAGGGCATTACCCCAGTAGAACTGCTGAAAACCGCTTTCTAAGAGACCAAACACTGTTACCTCCGGCACATGTGATAATAAGAAGAATCTATTTTTCTTTTTCTATCTTGTTTACGATGATTTTGGTAATCCATACCGAAAAACCTAGCAGGGTGAGCAGTACGAAAACAAGACCGAACCCGCCGCCTGCAATCCTGATTGCCAAATCCCAGTCTATCATGGCATATTCCTCCTTCTACGAGACAGTAGCTGTCTATCACAGACAAAATATTATGTAAAGCATTGTGGATGATTCTTGTTTTGATAAGACGATCGAAGTGTTGTCACCGTTGAAATGACAGGAAGGTATTCTTATGGAGACGCTTCGGGCAGTCTATTTAGTATCTCAATAATTTCTTCTCCCCATTCATTCAGTGGTCGAGCTGCGATAATACCGGTCTCTTTCAGCGAATCGATTGAGAAGGCTTTTTCCTTTGACAGGGCTACCATCTGATGGTTTGCAAGAATCATGAAACGGGCCCTGTTTGTTTCCTTGGCCTTTTCAAAACGCCAGAGATAAAGATTTTTCAAGCGCTCTTGTTGATGGTCTTCGAGATCTTCACATCCTTCAATCTTGAGATACGCCTTGGGATGGAAGGTCTTTTCATTCCATCGCGAGGCCGCGATTTGGGAAAAGGCTGTTTCCGCATCGGCGACCAGGTTCGCTGCTTCCAATTTTTCCTTCAGCGCACGATAGAGATCCATCAGGTATTGTGTGTCCCGGGCGGCGTAGTGGAGTTGTTCTTCCGATAGGGGGCGGATATCCCATCTCGATCTCTGCAGTTTTTTCGTCTTTGTTATTGCGATTCCCAGATATTCCTGTATGACCGACGGAAGGGAAAGTGACTGGGTTCCCAGAAGTGAAGCGGCCTTGTGGGTATCAAATATGTTATGAAACTGGTAACCGTAGTCACGATTCAGGAAGCGTATGTCATTACCGGAGGCATGAATAATTTTTGTAATTGTCGGGTCCTTTAATATGTCTCCCAGGCAGGAGAAATCGATATCACCGAGGGGGTCATATATATAGGTTCTTGCCTGTGTATCTATCTGTATAAGACATAGCTTCTCTCTGAAATATCTGAAAGAGTCATATTCAGTATCGAGACCGATAAGGGGAGAAGCGCCGGCATCCTTCATGGATGATTTCAGTTTTTCATCAGTATTGACGAAGATCCAATCTTTTTTCATAGGCGATACCCTCACAGTCTGCATCGTTTTCTAAAGACCGCGGACTTTTCGCTCACAATAGCTTCCTGCAAAGAGGAGAAGAGCCGAAACGGGAACGGTTATGAGCATGATTCTATCATATCCTGACAACTTTAGAAAGAGTCCAAGTCCGCCGCCGCTTATAATTGAAATTATTGCCCCCGAAGCGTTGAGCTTCAAGGTCTTTCTGTAAAATCCCAGAAGAACGGGAATGATGAGACCGCCTGAGTAAATCGTATATCCCAGGAGAAGGGATGAGATAACGCCCTTAATCTTCAGGGCGATAATGAGGGCACAGATGCCGACAAAGAAGGCGATAATCCTGGATATGAAGAGCAGATTTCTATCTGTCATCTTTGAAGTGAATAGAGGTTGTATGACATCGGCCGAGAGAATGGTACTTGTGGTCAGAAGACAGGTATCTGCCGATGACATCACCGCCGCCAGAAGGGCGGCAATGACCAATCCATTGAGGCCGATGGGGAGAAAGGCCATCACCAGGGCAGGGAAGGCGCTTTCCGGCGAGATTTCAGGAAGCAGTACCCGTGCCGCCATTCCTATGAGGGTTATGGAAAAGGCCAGGGGTATCATAATGACGGCAGAGAGCATGACCGACTTTTTGGCCACCGATGGATTGCGCGCGCAAAATATCCTCGAATATATATCCGGTCCCACCAGGAAGGTGGCTCCCACAAAGAAAAGAAATGTCAGGAGATCGATGGTGGAAAAGCCGGGAGACGTGGGAAAGGAAAAGTAGGATTGCGGCAGTTTTTCCAACATGCCTGCCATGCCACCCACGGCGGACATGCCTGCCACGATACAGATTGCAATGCCGAATAATATAAAGATTGACTGGATAAAATCGGTTCGCAGGATGGAGTACTGGCCGCCAAGGACGGTATATATGATGCAAACGGCTGCTACTATGATCATAAGAAGATCCAATTGTCCTGGCCAGAGGACGGACAGGATCTTCCCCGCGGCGATGAACTGAGCGGCTATGATCCCCAGCCATGCAGCGACTATTAAAGCGGATGCGACAACTCTCAGGAGATTTCCCCCGTACTGCCGTTGGAGGATTTCGGGAAGGGTGAATACTTCGTACCTCCTCACCTTTTCCGCGAGCGTGAAGGAGAGAATAAAAAGGCCCGCGACGCCGACAAGCATCCACCAGGCGCCGACGAGTCCCTTGGAATAGCCGAGACCGGCAAGACCGACGGTGCTCGATCCGCCGATTATGGTTGCCAGGAGGGAACCTGTTATTGCAGGGGTAGTGCCGCTTCTGTCTGCGACGAAATAACTGAGGGGGTCCTTAATCTTTCTCAGACTGAAGACGCCCACGAGAAGCATCGCCACGAAGAATGTGCCGATAATCGCTATGTTCAATTGTTACCTCTCATTGATCGAATTTCCTGATCCTAACCCCGATAAAGGGGATAAGTGCATCAACTGTGCAGTCCTGTGATTTCGACCAGTGCGAGGAGGAGTCTCTCGCCGTGTATCGGCATAAACACTACTGATCCACCGTCTTGATATCGGCGAGTTCGACGATAAATTCTCCGGCCTCCTTGGAGGGGTTTGTAAAGACTATCATGAAAGGGGCCTTCCCCTGGTAGGGTATATTTGCGTTGGCCAGGTTCCGCCCCGTCGGATTATCGAGTTCCCTGTAGATTTCCTTTTCCGTGAGATTCCGCAGTTCTTCATCGGTGAGGATATTGTTGCAGTAGGACGCCTTCTCCGCCAGGGTCGTGCCCGCCTTATCCAGTATCTTTCCCTTTACCAATATTGCTGAGACATTAAATTTGTTGTTGTTGACTGCTGTTCCTTCGATGATAAGGATGTCTCCGATGATCCAGTTCTTCACAACGCGCTCTTTGACTTCAGTAAAGTTTATCG
This sequence comes from uncultured Syntrophaceae bacterium, assembly GCA_964394725.1. Taxonomy (GTDB): domain Bacteria; phylum Desulfobacterota; class Syntrophia; order Syntrophales; family UBA2210; genus JAFGPZ01. Next base: position 23,233 of record CAYMYS010000016.1, on the reverse strand, counting down.
CCTCTTTTATTACCTCAACATCCTTTTTGCCTTTTTTCATATCGAGGAGCTTTTCAATGGGAACATAGGCCTTGATTGTGTCAAAAAATGCCTGCCGTTCTTTGGGGAAAAACCAGGCATAGACGCCCCCCAACAGTATGAAAAGGAGAAGATAAACAATGACCCTGGAGAGGATGCGTTTTTTTTTCTTTTTTACCTTGCTGTTGGGAGAGATGTCTCCGAATTCGTTTTCTTCATCGACTGTGTCGAATGTTTCCGCCTCCCACCTGTCGGGCGCGTGATCATCCGTTTCGACACCCAGTTCCTTGAGTGTCTTTGCCAGGTCTTCAACCCCCTTTTTTTCTTCTACTGGCGCCTGCTCAGGTTCCGTAGGCGTCTGTTCGGGTTCCGTGGGCGCCTGCTCAGGTTCTACAACATCATCGATGGGGGGTATCCCTGCAGAGGGGTTTTCCTGGAAAAAGACGTTCTGACAGCGGGTGCATCTGACCCGGACCCCTTTACCTTCAATCAGAGATTCGTCAAAGTTGTACTTGGTATTGCATTTTTCGCATTGGATAATCACCGTGTGTTCCTCCCCTCAGCGGTTATTCCTCTATAACATAAATGTCAGGCAGACAGCGGAATTTTTCATCATAATCGAGGCCGTATCCCACAATAAATCCCTCATCCATATGAAAGCCAATGTAGTCCACGTCGATTGCAGTTTTCCTTCTCTCTTTTTTGTCTATCAGTGAACATATCTTTATGGAATTTGGATTTTCCTCCCAAAGTCGCTCTTTCAGGAAGGCCATCGTCAGTCCCGAATCGACGATGTCTTCCACAACGAGTACGTCTTTCCCCTCTATCGATGTTTCTATATCCTTGGTAACTGTTATCTCTCCCGAACTTGTCTTATCTGATCCGTAGCTTGCCAGTCGTATGAAATCTACTGTGTGTGGGATATCGAGACGCCTGGCCAGGTCGGCAAGGAAGACAAAGGCACCCTTGAGGACACAGATGATGACAAGCTCCCTTCCCTCGTAGTCTCTCGAAATTTCTTTTGCTATTTCACACACCCGCTTGGCGATGAGATCTCGTGAATAGAGGACTTTCTTTGTTATGTTGTTCACGTTGTTCCCCTTTCGTTATAGCTACTTTAACCAAGAGGGACGTAAGTGTCAATATTTCTTCCTGTAATGGCCGACAAATTCATTAATATTTTTTTGGATGATCTCCTCTCCTTCTCTCAATTCCTCTCGGGTGTTGAAGCGTGCGGTGAGACTGAGAAATATCCTGTCGAAGCGCGATCTCTCACAGCCCAGTGTTTCGTAGTCGATATGGCTTATCATATACCGAGAGCCATCAAACCAGTATTTCCCGAAGCGATTGACCTTGGGTGAGCGGAAGGGCCAGGTCATTTTAAGTGAGAAAAAGCGGGACATCGTCTCTCTCAACGTGCTACTGCAGAATTTATCGCTGTCCAATCTGTTGCCGATACCCTCACAGAGGTTGCGGAAATATTCCTTTACGAAATCGATATCGGTGATACAGAGGCCATAGAGGTACCAGTCATCCATGATTGTTATCAGTATCAGTTTTTCCTCTCTTGTTATATAATGGTAACTGGGGCAGAGATGGCCGTTACAAAGCTCTTTCCCGTAGAACGATGCATCCCTTAGATCGGCGCCGCTATTTCGGCAGGGGTGGAGGAGGCATCCTACACGGTTTTCTTCCCCATCGAGGAATCCGAGAAAATCACAGCAGTATATGACGTCGTAGATCTTTTCCTGATCTTCCATTCCTGTGATTGTTTCAGAAAAGGGTTTAATGTCTCCTTCTTCCCGCACTGTTTTGTGAAATAAGTGAGTCCGCTTTTTCAGTCGTCTGACGAGCGATTCCCGGGAGCTGTCTCTGTAGTTATAGAGACCGCAGCAGGCGCCGCAGGATTTGCATGAATCGGGCTGGCAGAGATGGATGTCATTCATTGTTTTCATGTATCAACTTATTATATATAATTGATTTTTTTATATCGTTCGCGTTAGAAAAAGGCAAGTGTTGTATCCAAATCGGGGAAAATGTCTTCCCCATCTAGACGAAAGGATCTCATATGAACAGGTTTGCATTTCATGACGACCCCCTTTTCTATCGACTGGTAGAGACGTCTTGTGGCGATGTGGGCGTTCTGTGGATCAAAAAGGGTTCTGATCCCTCCGTTGTGAGTATTTTTCTGCCAAGACAGTCTATTTCTACAGATACCTTCATAGCAGACATCTATCCCGACGCCGATGAAAAGACTCACGGGAATCTGGAGGGATTGTGCGATCAGATAAGGCGTTATATGGACGGCGCCGATGTCGATTTATCCCTTTCATTGCTGGACCTCGATCTCTGCTATGACTTCCAGAGGCGTGTGTTGCTGCAGGCGAAGGAGATACCGAGAGGGAAGGTCATCCCCTATGGGAAACTGGCGGAAAGGATTCATGCCCCACGGGCGGCCAGGGCCGTCGGTACGGCGCTGGCAAAGAATCCCTTTTCTCTCATTCTCCCCTGCCACAAGGTCGTCAGGGCCTCGGGGGACATCGGAAATTTCGGCAGTGGTCCCGAGATGAAGCGGACCCTCTTACGGCTTGAAGGGGTGGAAGTGAGTGACGAGGGGAGGGTAGATCGTCGTTTTTTCTGGTAACCAGGGAGTGTCATGCCTGCGATACTCCGTCATTTCGAAGGAGTCTTCACGGCTGAGAAAACGTAGATTTCTCAGCCCCTCTGGGGTTCTATTCCCTGCCTTTTTAAGGGCACTTCCCCCGAGATATGCCTCCTGGATCTTCTTCTGCGATTTTAATTGAGCTGCCGATCCGCTCATGGCAACCAGCCCTGTTTCGAGTACATAGCCTCTTGTTGCGATACCGAGGGCCTTACTGGCATTTTGTTCCACTAGTAATATTGATGTGCCCTGTATGTTGATCTCGCGAATAATATCAAAAATATGCTTTACCAGAATAGGAGCCAGTCCCAGCGAGGGTTCATCAAGAAGCATAACCTTTGGAGAACTCATGAGCGCGCGTCCTATTGCCAGCATCTGTTGCTCGCCACCCGACAGTGTCCCTGCCAGCTGGCGATTTCGCTTCTCAAGGATGGGGAAGAGTGAAAAAACGCGCTCCTTCGCTTCTCTGACCTCTCTCATCTTATTTCTTCTGGTATAGGCTCCCAGGTTAAGGTTCTCATCGACTGACAAGGTTGAAAATACCTTTCGGCCTTCAGGCGATTGCGATATTTCCCTTAAAACAATTTCGTATGCAGGGATGCCATTGAGCACTTCGTTCTTAAATGTTATGGTGCCGCTTTTTACGGGGAGAAGTCCCGAAATTGCATTCAGTAAGGTCGTTTTCCCCGCTCCATTTGCGCCGAGGACTGCTACGATTTCACCTTCACCGAGAGAGAGCGAAACCCCTTTAAGGGTTTCTATTGAACCATAGGATACATGTAAATTGTCAATCTGGAGGAGTGTTTCCATATCAAGCCACCCCAAGGGTTTCTTCATCATCTTTTCCCAGGTAGGCCTCTATGACTCTCTCATTATCATAAATCTCTTCCGGCCTGCCTTCGGCAATCGTACCCCCTTCCTCTATGACGGTAACCCAGTCTGAAATACCCATGACGACATTCATGTCATGCTCTATCAGCAGGATAGTCAAATCTTTATCTTTTATCAATACCTTCAGGAAGTTCATCGATTTAATGATAACAGATGTTGGGATGCCTGAAATGAGAGGGTGGCAGCTTGCAGAGAGAATCAAAGGAACATATTCCGGCATGAAAGTTGCTGTTGTGACCGGGTGGGGTGCCGATGCGTCAGATGAAGAAAAAGAAAAATATGGCGTAGCCTATATCCTTGGAAAGCCCGTGGATATGGCGCAATTGAAGCATGTTGTCGGTGAATTACTGCAGTTGAAAGAGAAACAGGCAGTCTAAAAGTGTTACCCTTCAGGCCGGTTTATCTCATTGTGCCCCTTCCGTCGGGCGGTGCCTGCCTGTTGCATCTATTTTGCACATGTGCACACCTCAGCCACGGTCAATAATACCCGAGGCGGTCATTGACCACAAAATGTAATCCAATATTGCAGGCGGTCACAATGAATAATTTGACGGGAAAACCGCCTATTTCTTTCAGCATTCGAGACAGCGAGGGGCGTAGCCATCATCTTGAAGACTTCAAGGGAAATTGGCTTTTGATGGTTTTTCACCGCCATCTTGCCTGACTGCCATGCCGGGCCCATATCGCGCAGTTGCGTGATCATGAAGTGGAATTCAGTAGGCGAAATATCACGGTTGTAGTCATTACATTTGAGAATGAATATATGGCTCGTAGATACGTCGAAGAAACTCTCTTTCCCTGGTCACTCCTTGTTGATGAGAAATGTGAAACCTATAGAAACTATGGGATGTTTTCTGCTTCCTTTTGGGATGTATGGGGACCGAAAATGTGGTGGCTCTATGTGAAGGAGATTGTGAAAGGACAAAAAGTGCGAAAATCGGCAGGTGATACTTTTCAATACACTGTCTTTCTCTTTATTGTTATCGTCCACCACCTCTCTTTCCATAATTTAAAAACAACTATCTTGTTCCATATATGAAAATTACGTATAATTATACAACTAAATTTTTTAATATCAAGGAATAATTACCGATATGAATCATAGTCATCTTAATGATATTTTTAATAAAGTATTATACTGGCACTTATCCGTCAAAACAACTGACAATGTCAGAGGTGGGGCGTGGGGAAGAAGCTGCCACACAATTTTCCACATCACAGGTTCTGAAAGGGATTAAGGGGATAGGGATCTTCAGTGAATTCCTGTCCCGGTTTTTTGTTTTACAAGGGACATTCTAGTGTGTTATATCTTGAAAATAACTCTTTAGATAGGAGATGATACAGTATGTCCGGCCATTCAAAATGGAGCACAATAAAGAGAAAAAAAGGGGCTATCGATGCAAAAAAAGGAAAGATCTTTTCTAAGATCATAAAAGATATAACCATTGCAGCCAGAACCGGCGGTGGCGATCCAGAGGGGAATGCCACGCTCAGGCAGGCTATATCAGCTGCCAAAGCGGAGAATATGCCGAAAGACAATATGGAAAAGGCAATCAAAAAGGGAACGGGGGCACAGGAAGGGGCAGCCGCCTTTGAAGAGATTCTTTATGAAGGGTACGGCCCCAGCGGTGTTGCCCTGCTGGTTGAGGTAGTGACAGACAATAAGAACAGAACCGTTGGAGAGGTACGGCATATCCTGTCCAAGCATGGTGGAAACCTGGGAGAAAATGGATGTGTATCCTGGATGTTTGAGAAAAAGGGGAGCATAGTCTTTGATAAAAAAGACGCCAGTGAAGATGCACTGATGGAGCTTGTATTGGAATCCGGTGCCGAGGATATGGTTGAGCAGGAAAACGAATACGAGGTCATTACCGATCCTGCCTCCTTCGAAGGTGTGAAGGCGGCCATCGATGAAGCCGATCTGAAATATGTCCAGGCGGAGATAAGTATGGTTCCTCAAAATACCGTTGAACTCGATGAGCAGCAGGCGGCACAGATCCTCAGGCTCATGGAAAAACTGGAGGACAATGACGACGTCCAGAATGTATACGCCAATTTTGATATAGCGGACGAAATTATGGAACGGTTGAGTCAGTAGCCAGAGAGTTGCGAGATGTGAGACATTGGTAATATTGGGTATCGATCCAGGCACCAGGATTACGGGTTACGGTGTTGTAGAAACAGGAAACAGGAATCTGAAATTAGTTACCTATGGCGAGATAAAGATAGGGAGGGGCGAGACCCTGTCGGGATGCCTGAAGACCATACATTCCCGCCTGATGGAAATTATCGAAGAATATGCTCCAGACGTGATATCCTTAGAAGATATCTTTTACGGGAAAAATGTAAAGAGCCTGATAAAACAGGCTCATGCGCGGGGGGCAATCATACTGGTAGCGGCCCTCAGTGATATTCCTCTTTATGAATACACGCCACTGGAAGTAAAGAAGGCCGTTGTCGGCTATGGGAGGGCGGAAAAAAGTCAGGTCCAGTTTATGGTAAAGAACATCTTCAAACTGTCCGATGTGCCCCCTCCCGATGCATCAGATGCCGTGGCTATAGCTGTATGTCACTCGAATTTTTTAAAGGTGGTGCCCATCTAAATGATTGCCGGCTTACAGGGTATATTGTCATATAAATCGACAAACTACGTTATTGTTGATGTACATGGAATCGGCTATGGGGTGAGCGTGCCCTTAAACACCTACTATAATCTCCCCGAACCGGGGGAAGAGATTCGTCTCGTTATCCACACCCATGTAAAGGAGGATTCGATCAGTCTCTATGGTTTTTTAGAGGCGAGAGATCGGGATATCTTCCATCTGATTATTTCCGTATCCGGAATAGGACCGAAACTGGCAATAAATATACTCTCCGGTATCGCCGCCGAGGACTTGGTGAAGGCCATCTCCATGGAAGACATCTCCAGGCTGACGAGCATACCTGGTATTGGAAAAAAAATGGCCGAACGGCTGATTTTTGAACTGAAGGACAAGATCCACAAAGTGATATCGGAGCAGATGTCCGGCGAAGGGATCGGCCTGCCTGTGAAGGATGATGCCCTGTCGGCCCTCATCAACCTGGGATACAACAGCAATATTGCCACAAAGGCCGTGGATAAGGCGTTGCATGAATGTGGTGAAACGCTGGCGCTGGAAAACCTTTTGACGGAATCACTGAAGATTTTATCGAGCTGAGTATATTATGACGGAATGCATTATCGATCCTGCCCAGTTTCAAGATGAAGGGGGCTATGAACAATCCCTGAGACCGAGGGGCTTGAATGAATATATTGGCCAAGAGAAGGTAAAAGAAAATCTCGCCATATTTATTGAAGCGGCAAAAATACGGGGCGAGACCCTCGATCATGTGCTGCTCTATGGTCCTCCCGGCCTGGGAAAGACGACCCTTGCCCATATTATAGCGAGAGAGATGGGCGTCGATATAAAGGTAACATCGGGACCCGTGATAGAACGTCCGGGAGATACGGCGGCAATTCTGACCAACATGAACGAATATGGCGTTCTCTTTATAGATGAGATTCACCGGCTGTCTCACGTAGTCGAAGAAATCCTCTACCCGGCGATGGAGGAGTTTTACATCGATATCCTTATCGGTCAGGGTCCGTCGGCCCGCTCGATGAAACTTGATATCCCCCGCTTTACCATGATAGGCGCCACGACGAGGGCCGGCCTTCTCACTTCTCCCCTTCGCGACCGTTTCGGCATCACCTTCAGACTCGAGTTTTATACCCCCGGCGAACTTTCAACGATCATCAAGAGATCGGCCAAAATTTTCGCCATCGAGATCGACGATGACGGGGCCCATGAGATATCCTTGCGTTCCAGGGGGACACCGAGGATTGCGAACAGGCTCCTGAGACGGGTAAGGGATTTTGCTCAGGTCAAGGCCGATGGAATAATTTCCCGGAAGGTTGCCGTAGACGCGCTCGATATGCTGGAAGTCGACTACAAGGGTCTCGATCTCATGGACCGAAAGATACTCCTCACTGTGATTGACAAGTTTGACGGAGGACCTGTAGGCATCGACAGTATCTCATCGGCAATAGGCGAAGAGAAGACTACCATTGAAGATGTCTATGAACCTTATCTGATTCAGGAAGGCTACCTTCACAGGACGGCCAGGGGGAGGATGGTCACACGGCTTGCCTATGACCACTTTCAGAGGAAATGGACGGGGAGAGAACAGGCGGAACTGTTCTGATCCATCGGGAATTGAGGCGTTTGTAAAAAAGTCGCTATGAAAATTTTACTCCATATATGCTGTGCACCCTGTGCCATATACCCGCTCAAGACCTTACGGGAAGAGGGACACGACGTTGTGGGCCTTTTTTTCAATCCCAACATACAACCCTATAGCGAATACAAAAAGAGGCTCGATACACTGACGGAATACGCCGACATGGTCGGGCTGAAGCTTATCTTTTCCGATGACTATCCCATGGAGGATTTTTTGAGGAATGTAGTCTTCCGGGAAGAAAACAGGTGCAGATACTGTTACCATACCCGCCTCAGTTACGCGGCCGCAGTTGCGAAGCGGGGAAAATTCGACGGTTTTACGACGACACTCCTCTATAGCAAGTTGCAGGATAACGACATGATAGAAAGTCAGGGGAAAAGCGTAGCCAAGGAGAAGGGTGTTGCCTTCTACTGCCGCAATTTCAGAGAGGGGTGGAAAGAGGGGATCGATATCTCGAAGGCGCTGGGTATGTACAGGCAACAGTACTGTGGTTGTATCTATAGCGAAAAAGAACGATACTATAAAAGGCCGAAGAAGAAACCTTGACGGGTGTTATTCAGATTGATTGAAATACGCAAAAGTTTTCCTTTTCTTGCTTGATGGTCATTTCGGGGTGACTTCGGCATTTCATCTATAAATCGTATTCATTGCTCCACATCATGATATTTTTCTGAGGCTGCCCCCCGCAATCATCATATCCTGTCGATTACACTGCTTGCTGTGGTATTTATGCCACACTATTTCTTGGTTGGCTTCAATGACATAGGGTCAATGAAAATATAAACATAAGTATATTCGAATACTTACGTTTTAATTCTCCCTTCGGTGTACCGCCGTGATGATCGGCATAATTATTGCGTTGTATGCAAGGTAAGAATTGTACTCCAGGATTGAGCGATTATGAATGCATACATGCAGAAGACGATTAAAAATGAAGTAACATGTAACAGTGTGGGGTTGCATTCGGGCAGGAAGATCACAATGACAATCAAACCTGCCGGCGTGGATAAGGGAATAATATTCTGCCGGAAGGATTTATTGAATGATAATACGATAAAGGCCGAAGTGACAAACGTTTCTGATACGGTACTTGCTACCACTATCGGGTTGAATGGGACGAGGGTTTCCACTGTTGAACACCTCATGTCCGCCTTTTATGGCATGGGCATAGATAATGCCTGTGTGGAAATAGATTCTTTTGAAATACCCATTATGGATGGGAGCGCCCTCCCTTTTATATGTATGTTGAAGGACGCAGGTATTGAGGTTCAGGATAAGCCGAGACAATACATGGTTATAAAAAAGCCGATTTCGGTGTCCGACGAAGAGGGTGAGGCACGGCTTATGCCCTCGGATGAGTTTCAAATCACCTATAGCATAGACTTTGACCACCCATTGGTAGGCAAGCAGTCCTATCATATGGTCTTTTCTCGCGAGGGATACGAAGAGGATATTTCTGAAGCCCGTACATTCGGGTTTTTGAGAGAGGTCGAATATCTTCAGGCAAAGGGATTGGCGCTGGGTGGTTCCCTCAAGAATGCCATAGTTCTGGATGATGAAAAGGTCATCAATAAAGAGGGCCTGAGGGTCAAAGACGAGTTTGTTAAGCATAAGATTCTCGATGCCATAGGCGATTTATTTCTTCTGGGAATGCCCATTATCGGTCATTTCTGGGCTCATAAATCGGGGCATAAACTTAACAATCTCCTCCTTAGAAAGCTCCTGTCTCATGGGGAGTGCTGGGAGATAGTAAGTTTCCCTCAGGGACATGAGGAAAGAACAGAAGTGTCACATTCCTCTTTTGAGGAAATTCCTGCCAGATTATAATATCTTCCATAGATAGACTTCCAAATAAACCTTGCTTTTTGCCCTCCTGTTTCTTAGTATACACCACTTTATTGTGAAATTATTGGGAGGCGGAAGGTTTCTTGGCAAAGGCCGAAAACCGCGCCATTCCTCTAATCTTCTTGGGTTTGTACGTTTAATATCCGGTACGGAAAGCATCTACAGGGAATTATTGCATGCATAGAAAGATCTTCCTCGTTGTCTTATTTCTTGATTCAATCTTTTTGTTTTTTTCACCTGTCAAATCCTTCGGGATAGAGGCCACAATAAGCGATTTTTTGATAACCGGAGCTTCCGATAATGTACTCATCTATTTCAGAGTGAAGAATTGTTTCACCCTGAAGATGGAAGAGGCCATACTTGCCGGAATTCCTGCTACCTTTACCTTCATTATGGAACTTTATGAGGAGCGGGAACACAACCTCGACAGAATGGAGTCATCCTTCGAGGTCAGACATACAATCAAATACGATAATATCAAAAAAAATTTCTATGTTACCTATACGGAAGAGGGGAAAAAACCGGAACAGTTCACCTATCTGGCTAAGGCGAAGACCGCCATGTCGGATCTGAACGGATTTGCCATTACCCCTTTAAAACGATTGGTCAGGGACAAGAGGTACTATGTTCGCGTGAAGGCCAAACTGGATAAGGTGCGTCTCCCTTTGCACCTGGAATATGTATTCTTCTTTCTCTCTCTCTGGGACTTTGAAACGGACTGGTACCGGCAGGACTTTATTTATTAGTTAAAGACAAGAGACGCTATGGATATAAAAGAGTCGAGAAGGCGCAAGAGAGAACGTATCATAATAATTATAACGATTGCCCTTATAATTGTTATGACCTATGTGGAGAGCCATCTTTCGAGAATGGAACTCCTCCTTCCCATATCGAGCGAAGTCCTCATCTTCGGCCTCATTAATATAAATTTTATTCTCATTATCCTCCTTATATTCCTCATTGTTCGAAATCTTGTGAAACTGATATTCGAGAGAAGACACGGCATAATGGGTTCGAGGCTGCGCACCAAGCTTGTTGCCGCCTTTGTCGGTCTGTCTTTGATACCGACGGTGGTCCTCTTCGTGGTATCTATCCAGTTTCTCTCCAACAGTATAGACAACTGGTTTAATATTAAAATGGGGACCGCCCTGAACGTCTCCCTTGAAGTTGCCCAGGACTACTATCAACAGTTTTCCGATAGCACCATCAATCATGCAGGACAGCTCGCTTCCGCAATTACAGACAATAAATTGTACGAGAAAAAGCAGGAGGAGCTCCTCAAAACACAGCTGGCTGAACGTCAGAAAGACTTGAATCTGGGGTCAATTACGGTATCTCTTGATAACAGGAAGAAGGACATATTTCTTGAAGATCCCAACAATCCAGATATTGCGCCTCTCGAACTTTCTCCCAAGGCCCGAGAGGATGTCTTTACGGGCAAAGCGCTTTCAACTGTAGAGTCTACGGGGACGGGGGAACTGGTCAGTGGAATAGTCCCGCTCTACTCAAATTTCACACCTCGCGAGGTTATCGGGACCGTGGTGGTTGGGCATTATATCAACAAGTCCATCATGGATAAAATGTCCATCATATCGAGAAGTTCCGAAGAATACAAACAGCTCAGCCTGCTGAAAGGTCCCATAAAGATCAGCTACATCATCATGCTCTCTATCGTTACCCTTTTTATCGTATTTTCTGCTACCTGGTTTGGTCTTTTCCTTGCGAGGGGAATAACTGGCCCCATACAGGACCTTGCAGAGGCAACGAACAGGATTTCTCTCGGCGATCTGGATCACCACATCGATGTCTTATCGGAAGATGAGATAGGGATCCTGGTAGACTCTTTCAACAAGATGACGAAAGATCTCAAGGAGAGAAGCGAGGAGTTGGAAAGAGCGAACATAGATCTCGAGCAGAGGAGGCAGTACATGGCCACCGTGTTACGCAATGTCTCCGCTGGCGTTGTTTCAGTAGATAGAGATGATGCAATAACGACAATAAACAGTGCTGCAGAGAGATTGCTGGGGATAAAGACCGAAAAGGTTCTGAATAAACGATATCAAGAAGTCATGAAGTCGGAGCATCTGGAACTGGTCAGGCAGTTTTTGAAGGGATTAAAAGAAGGCGGTGAGGAATTTACTGCAAAACAGTTACAGCTCACACTAAAAGATAGAATGTACACAATATTGGTGTCCGTGGCAATGTTGAGAGATGATCATAATAATTATATGGGTATTGTCATCGTTTTCGAAGATATTACGGAACTTCAGAAGACTGAAAGGGTTGCCGCCTGGCGAGAGGTGGCACGAAGAATCGCCCACGAGATAAAGAATCCCCTGACGCCTGTCAGACTCTGTGCCGAGAGGTTGCAGCGAAGGTATGGTAATAAAATAGAAGGTGATAAAATAGAGGGTGATGACAGGTCTGTCTTCAGGGAATGTACGGGGACGATAATTAGCCAGGTGGATGTCATGAAAAATCTGGTGGATGAGTTTTCACAGTTTGCCCGGATGCCCGTTGCGAAACTCGTTCCCAACGATCTGAATGCAGTCATTGAAGATTCGGTAGTACTTTTTCAGGGTGCCCGGAAGAAGGGAATAACCTACAGCTTTGAAAAGGGGAAGGATTTGCCGCAGATGAATATTGATGCAGAACAGATAAAGCGGGTTATGGTAAATCTTCTTGACAATGCATCCGATGCCATTGTGACAGGTAATCAGGGAGGAGAGATCGATATCACAGCCACTTACGATGGGGCACGCAAGAAGGCCATCGTCGAAGTAAAAGACAATGGTCCGGGCATAGCGCCGAAGGATAAAATGAGGCTCTTTGAGCCCTATTTTTCGACAAAGAAATCGGGAACCGGTCTCGGTCTGGCAATTGTAAATTCCATAATATCGGACCATAATGGTTCCGTTAGTGTTAAGGATAACGTTCCGAAAGGTACGATAGTATCCTTTGAATTACCCCTTTCCTAGGATCATATTATGAATAAGACCATACTTGTAGTAGATGATGAAGAAACCATTCGCCAGTCGCTGAAGGGAATTTTATCCGATGAGGGCCATGAGGTCTTGACGGCTCCCAGCGGAGAAGAATCACTCAGGATCATAGGGGAAGAACTCCCCGACCTTGTGTTGCTGGATATATGGCTTCCGGGAATTGACGGCATTGAGACCCTGCAGAGGATCAAGGCAAGCTATCCCCACATACAGGTGATTATGATATCGGGACATGGGACCGTCGAATCTGCAGTCAGGTCGACGAAACTGGGGGCCTTCGATTTTATCGAAAAACCGCTGTCTTTCGATAAGCTTATAATTATTGTGAATCGTGCCCTGGACCTCGTCAGGCTGGAAGAGGAAAACAGACTCCTGAAGGAGAGGATGAGACACTTTGATCAGTTGCAGGGCGCGAGCAGGGTGATTGAGGAATTACGGGAGATGATCCAGATCATTGCCCCCACAAATGCCTGGATATTGATCATGGGTGAAAATGGCACGGGAAAGGAACTGGTGGCCAGATCGATACATAAACAGAGCCGCCGGGCCAATAAACCCTTCATCGAAGTGAACTGTGCCGCCATACCGGAGGAATTGATCGAAAGTGAACTCTTCGGCCATGAGAAGGGGGCCTTCACGGGGGCCACGGAAAAAAAGAGGGGGAAATTTGATCTTGCCAACGAGGGGATCATCTTTCTCGACGAAGTTGCCGACATGAGTCTCAATGCACAGGCCAAAATTCTCAGAATCCTTCAGGAGAAGAAGTTCGAACGGGTGGGGGGCACGAAGATTATCGAAACGGATGTACGGGTCCTTGCGGCGACAAACAAGGATCTTGAAAGAGAGATGGAGGAGGGAAGATTCAGGCAGGACCTCTATTACAGGCTGCATGTTATTCCCCTCACGGTTCCTCCGCTCAGGGAGAGAAAAGAGGATATCCCCCTGCTGGTAAACCATTTTATCAGGGAATTTTCCCTTGAAGAGGAAGGCAGACAGAAGACCGTCACCGATGACGCACTTGAGATACTGATGGTGCACGACTGGCCCGGTAATGTGCGGGAACTGAAGAACATAGTAGAGCGACTCATCATCATGACAGCCGCCGGTGTGATCGACGCCCAGGATATACCCCCCCTGATAAGGGAGAACAGGAAAATGGACCATATAGACATGGTCCTTCATCCCGCCGACTCGTTAAAGGACGCCCGCCAGGAGTTTGAGAAAAAATATATTCTTAAGAAGCTGGCAGAAAATGACTGGAATATTACAAAGACTGCCGATTCAATCGGATTGGAACGGAGCAATCTTCACAAAAAGATCAAGAGCTTCGGTCTCGATGAAATAAAAAGGGAGTGATGCGACATTGTACCATCCTCCTCGACCCCCCTATTGTTATGGGCCGGAAGTGGGAGGCGATCAGCCCGGGAAGGTCCCCGGGCCGGGTTGTTTCAATAAGGTTTATTTCTTCACGATGTAGTCGGCCACCTTGTCATGGAGCCGCTGTGATGCGAGTTTGTCTCCCAACATGCCGACCCTGATCGACACCGTCGTTAGATTCTTTGCCTTATATGTAACTGAGAATCCAACCTTTTCACCGTCTATAAGGGCATCGATGGTGCCCTTGCTTATCTCTTTGGCGGGGATGACATCGACGGCATTCATGTAGGCAGCGGTTTTTTCGCAGGCATCCCAGACCCTTTCAAAGGAATAGTGGTAGTCGCTTTTCAGGTTTCCCTTTATATAAAAAAATGTTCCCGTGCCTCCCGTCATTGCCGCGCCGCCTACAGCCATAACAGCACAGCCCGAAACGAGAAAGACACTTGCAATCAAAAGCAATAGCCGATATTTCATTTTCTGCATTATTCAATACTCCTTTGTTTGATTATTCATCATCAGATTTCTTTTTTTCACTCTTCTCTTCTTCACCGAAAGTCTTGAGTCCCTTTGCCAGTGATGTCAATTTTTCATCGACGAGAAAGTTTACCGTACCGGGAGGATACTTCCCCTCTTCATCGTGTTTTCCCATCTCCACTCCCGTCAGTATCTCTATCCCCCCATCAATAGTCTCCACGGGGTATATATGAAATTTCCCCTGGGAGACGGTCTCTACCACGTCCTTTCTCAGCATCAGGTCGGGAACGTTGAGGGCCGGTATTATTACTCCCTCTTCACCCGTCAGTCCCTTTGCCCTGCACACGTCATAAAATCCTTCGATCTTCTGGTTGGCTCCGCCGATAGGCTGGATTTCCCCCTTCTGGTTCACCGATCCCGTCACTGCCGTATCCTGTCTGATGGGAATGTCTGCAAGACTCGACAGTATGGCATAAATCTCCGTTGACGAGGCACTGTCTCCATCCACTCCTCCATAGGACTGTTCAAAGCAGATACTGGCGCTCATGGTGAGGGGTTTGTCCTGGGCATACTTCCGTCTGAAATATCCCTCCAGGATAAGCACTCCCTTATCGTGGGTCTTTCCTGAAAGTTTTGCCTCCCGTTCTATGTTGATGATGCCGGCCCGTCCCATGGATGTTTCCGCCGTTATTTTTGATGGTTTCCCAAAGGTGTAATCTCCCATATCATATACGGAAAGACCGTTCACCTGTCCGCAGACCGAGCCCCCGGTCTCGATCATGATGGTTCCCTCTTCGATCATCTCCTGAATCTTTTCCTCGACAAGGTTGATTCGGGCAACCTTTTCATCATAGGCCCTATCGATATGCAGGGCCGTTACCATGCCGTTGCCGTCCTTTTTGGCCCAATAATTCGCCTCCCTCAACAAGTCGGCGACGTCATTGAATTTGGTCGATAGTTTTTTCTGCTTTCCCGATAGCCGTATGCTGAATTCTATCACTCCGGCCACGGCTGTCTTGTCAAAGGGGAGTAGCCCCTCGTCTGCGATAATCTTTTTTATAAAGCATGTGTAGTCGCCGATTCGGTCGCTGTTGCGGGGCATTTCCGTGTCGAACTGCGCCTTTGTCTTGAATATTTTTTTAAAATCCTCCTCCAGGTTGTACAGGAGGTGGTAGAGATGATTGTCTCCAATCATTATGACCTTGATATTTATGGGAATGGGTTCCGGTTTCAGTGCCGTCGATGCCATGCTGAATGGATCGTAGGGCTGCATGTTGAGAAGCCTGTTTTTTAGTGTCCGTTTGAGAAAGTGCCATACACCCGGCTCTGTAAGAGATTCCAGTGCGTTAAAGACTATATATCCGCCGTTGGCCCGCAAGAGAGAACCCGCCTTTATGTGCGTAAAATCGGTCCTCCAGAATCCCGATCGGTCAATTTCTCTTTCGATGGTGCCGAAGAGATTTTTGTATGTCGGCGCAGTTTCAATAATGACGGGCGCCTTTTCCGTTTTCGAATTGTCTACAAGGACGTTGATCTTGAATTCCAGGAACCGCTTCTGCTGTGGCGCCATAAAGGGGGACGTGGGCACCTGCTGTTGACCCTGCTCTTCCACTTGGTCCTGGAAGATTTTCAGATTTGACAGTATGTTTTCCTGGACTTCATCGAGATAGACCTCTATTATCTCGCTGTAGCTCCCGTATTTTAAGCGGATGTCCGATATCGTTTCGCTTACAAGGGGGAGACCCATCTTGTGTTCCAGTGCGTCGATTTCCTTTCGGATCGTTTTTTCAATTTGACGCGTTTCTCTCATCAACGCGTCCAGCTCAGTCCTCAGGTCACTCAGTTTTGTTCTGATTTCCTCCAGCTTTGTTTTGTCGAATTTATCCTGCGCTGCCAGCACCTCGATCTGATCGATGGGGACAGGCTTTTCCTCATAGACAGGGGCGATATCCTGCTTTGTGTAATTCCCTATCTGATATTGAACCAGTTGAAACCCCTCTTTCAGGATTTTCTCGTTGAATTCCCGGACCATCTCTTTCTGCTTTGCCATGTGGTTATTGACGATCTGCTCGGTTTCCTTCTTGAAATCTTCGCTCTCAAAGAGATGGGGTATCTGTTTTTTCAGATGGACGACGAGATCATCCATGTCCTTCTGAAATTTATTTCCCGTTCCCGGGGGCAGGGTAATCACGCGAGGCATGTCGGGATTCCTGAAATTATTCACATAGCAGATATCATCGGGAATCTTTTTCCCCAAATCTATCTGGTTGAGGAGGCTGGCGATGGTTGATGTTTTCCCCGTGCCCGTCATGCCTGCTGCATAGATGTTGTAGCCGGGACTTTCTATATTGAGTCCCATCTGTATGGCCCTGACCGCTCGCTCCTGACCGATGATTACGCTGGAATACTCACAGCTGTCTGTATTCTCAAAGCCAAGGGATTCGTGATCTATGCTGACCCTCAGTTTCTCCTGGGGGACCTCTTTGTAAACCTTTGCATCCTTCATTATTAATAATCCTCCTTGCCAGTATATATATCGGTGAAGCAGTGATTAGACTCAATATATAATTTATGTTTGGATTATTGTCCATAATTTTGTTACTAAACCAGGAAGAATGAGGAAAGAGAGGGTTTGTGAAAGGTGAAAAAGTTATCCCTTGTTATAATTATTGCTGTAGTATTGTGTCCCCACTATCTTGCTGCTTTTTCGTTGAAGGTCCATACGGATAAGGGCACCATTACCATCAATTCCGAGTATCGCGATCTGAGCCAGGGCGAGGCCATAAAGATATACATCACAACACCCTCCTTATCAGGGGCGACTGCACGTTTCAGGGGAGAGGATTATATATTTGTTCCCTCACGCGACGACTCCCATTTCTTCAGTTTAATAGGCCTGGGGCTTGGCATAAAACCGGGTATCTATGATCTTGCCATAAAGGTTGCGTACACCGATACAGGACAGAGAGACTTTCTCTTCAGACTCCCTATATCGGAAAAGAAATTTCCAATGGAAAGGATCACCGTAGAGAAAAGCTACATCGAACCCTCTCCAGAGAACAGGGAACGGATGAAACGTGAGGGTGCATTGCTCAAAGAGGTCTATAAGAAATATAGTGAGGAATGGTTGGGTTCCGGGAAGTTTACCCTGCCATTGAAGGGAAAGATCACAGGGGGATTTGGGACTCAACGGGTATTCAATGGTGAGGTTCGATCACATCACAGGGGGATCGATTTACGTTCTCCCAGAGGCAAGCCAGTTGGGGCAATGAATTCAGGGAGGGTTGTCGTGGCTCGCAATCTCTATCTGTCGGGAGGGACCGTCATCATTGATCATGGTATGGGGCTTTTTTCACAATACCTTCACCTCTCCAGGATAACAGTGAAAGAGGGAGCATTGATAGGAAAAGGGGAGAAGGTGGGCCGCGTAGGTTCAACAGGAAGGTCCACCGGTCCCCATCTCCACTGGGGAGCCCGGATAATGGACCAGTATGTTGATCCATTTTCCATACTGAGTCTGACATTCGATTGAAGATGTATCCTTGAATGACTTCGTTAGATGACATTTTTTGCTGTTTGCGAATAAAGACTTGCAACCGGGAATGGGCGCCCTTTACATTTATTACTCAGGCAACAATATACGTAAAAGCCGTCATTCCCGCGAAAGCGGGAATCCAGAATTAGACTGGATGCCGGATCAAGTCCGGCATGACATTTGATATATTAATTGTCGGAGTAATAAGGATAAAATCCTGAAGAAGGGGGAGCCCCTGGCCTTTGTGTGAAATCGGAATCATGGATGTCCCCGTATTTTTCGTATCGCGGGGATGGTCTCAGGATAAAATTTCTGAAACAGTGGGAATAAATCAGCAAAGAATCTCTCAAATTACCAATAATACAAATTTTGGTAATATTGGTAATTTACTCTCCCTGGGCCATGACATGGACTATATCGCCCGGCATTACGAACATGGACCCCCGCCCCCTTGTCTGGGCCTTACGATTAGAGGGCAAGCCTGACCCCACCACCCGATAAAATAAAAAATTCATTACCAATCGGAGATTACCCATTAATTATTGAAGTCGAGATTTTTGATCGGTGTTTTTTGTAGCAGAGTTCTTTCGGAAATGTGCAGGAGTGAGCAAAGAAAAAATGGAATGTACCGGTTATTGGTGTCACCTACCAGTTCTCAAAATCTCTTCAGTAGAAAATCGATTAGTACCGCTTGAAAGTCTTAACAACTAAGAGATTTGAGATGTTGCGTACTTATCAGTTATGTTGTCAGTATAGTTATGTTACCAGATATAGTTCATGTAATTCCTATCAATCCCTGTTTTAAGAAATCCATATAGTTCCTTTCATTCTTTTCCCTTTTTTGATCTATTTTTCAGGCTAAGATTGCTTTAGAGTCGTTTTCTCATCATGAGACAAAGGAGAGAAAACGATGCAGAAAGCGCCGATCTACAGGAAGCGTCCATGCCGAATCTGTCGTCGCTGGTTTATGCCCAACTCAAAACTCAAAGATCGTCAGATGACCTGTGGCGGTGATCAATGCAAAAGGGAATGGCACCGGAGGAAATGTGCAGAATGGAACAGAAACAATCCCGATTATTTCAGCGCCAACTACCTGCAGAAGAAACTCGATCCTGGGGATCAGGGTGACAAAGATTCAGGCACGTGTCAGTCCAAAAGTACCCCTTCCGTGTTACCAAAAAGCCGTTTAAAGTCAGGACTACCCCTTCAGTATGTTCAAGAAGTGATCGGCATTCAACATCTTATAATTACTGAGTATTTGGCGCAACTACTCTTTAGACGTTTTCAAGAGGCGTTAAGGGTTCAACTTATTGTAAATACAAGCTAAACAGAGCAACTACCCGTCATGGAGTCTTTAAGACGTGATCGACTTTGAAAGGGGCTTTTGTGTATACCCGTACACTATAAAGGAAAGGAGTCGCCATGATACAAAAAAGGATACTCAATCCTCACCGGGTAAGGCGTATTAACGGAGGGTTCAGTTTTATTCCCCATCGTTTCCTCACCGATGGTTTTCTGTCTTCTCTCAGTCAGAAAGAACTTCTTCTGTATCTCTTCCTTATCCTGGGTTCCGATCGTTACGGCCTTTCATATTACTCATATGATTCCATCTGCTCTTTACTCCAGATAACCCTTGACCAATACATAAAGGCCAGAGATGTCCTTATGGATAGGGATCTCATTGCCTTTGACGGCACAGTCTTCCAGGTACTTGACCTGCCATCAAAACCGAAAAAGGGTTCAACACCAGAACCTGACAATGATTCCGATCAGGAAGAAGACCCTGTGGCCATCGCACAAATTATCAGACAGTCACTTCGGGGGATCGAACATGATGGATGAAGAAACCCGGAAACCCTTACGAAAACCGAAATACCAGATCGATCTGCCGGAGATCTATGAAGAATATCTGGATTATTATGAAAAGAGGAGACAAGTTCCATACCGGCTTATCAGGGCTACCAGGAGGGTACTTGTTTCTTTTTATGCTTATCTGGAAAAACATAAAATCGATCTTTCATCTCTTACCATTGAACAGATCGATGCCTTTCTTGCAGAGTTTTTTGAAAACTTTGCACCGGCAACTCGAAGAGCTTATCGTTCCATGATCCGGGGTTTTTTGAGATATCTGTATCATGAGCGCGGAATAATAGGCAGAGATCTTGCCCCTCTGGTGGTGGGAAGACGTATATATGCCCGGGAAAAACCACCCAGGTTTTTGCGACCCCAGGAAGTGCAGAAACTCTTTGCCAGTTTAAATCTCTCTTCTCCCAGGGATATCAGAACCTGTGCCATGGTTCACCTGGCCTATACGATGGGGCTCAGGCCCGTGGAGATAAGCAGGATCACCCTGGATGATATCTCATTCATCAAGGGTGAACTGACTGTCAGGAACAGAAAAAACAATAATCCGATGACACTTCCTGTTCCCGAAAATACGATCAAGGCCATCGCTGCATATGTAGTTGACGCCCGTCCCGCGAGTAAATGCCGCACACTTTTATTGAGATTTCACAAACCCTACGTGGCAGCATCTTCGGCGACCGTTGTTGGTCACATCAGACGATGCATGAAAAAGGCGGGGATCCCCGGATCGGCCTACTGGTTGCGGCATACCTATGCACAGAATCTTCTGGAGGCAGGCGTAACAATATATGAAATCAAAGAGATGCTGGGGCACGACACGATCGAGTCCACCAGGAACTATCTTCATGTCCACACCAAAATGATGCGGGAGGTTCTTTTCGATGAAACCCTTTGAAAGCTTTCTGGCTCCTCAGTTGGAAGAATATATGGCATACCGCCAAAGCCTCGGGTATGCAGATCACCCTTCAATGTCCTATCTTAAAATCTTTGATCGGTATGTGAAATCGCGGAAAGTTGACCAGCAGATATTATTGCAACCCGCTTTCTTTCTTGAACTCAGGGCACATCTCAAATGTGAACGGCGAACCGTCAACCGGGTCCTCTCTGTAACCCGCATATTTTTCCAATATCTGATTCGTAAGGAATACTATACAGAAAATCCCCTGCAGGATGTTCCGCCACTGCAAAGCAGATCTTTTATCCCCTTTGTTTTCTCACCGGAAGAAACGGATCAACTGCTGGTGTCTGTCTGCAAAAGGATAAGAAAAAGCCAGCGTTATTTTTTGATGGACATGGCAACATATCTGGCCCTCATGCTTTTAGCCAGATGCGGCCTGAGAATCTCGGAACCTGTCTGGTTGCTCTACAGCCATTACCGATCCGATGACGGCACCATCTGTATTGAAAAGACCAAGTTCAGAAAAGACCGGTTGATACCTGTCCCCAAAGATGTTCTGCCAGAGATCGAAAATTACCTGTCGGTGCGAAAATCCTTATGCCCCGATGATCAAAACCCTTATCTACTGGCCGGACTAAAGCAAAGGGCATTGACAGGCAATAAAATACGCTCGGTCTTTCATCAGGCAGTAAAGGACATGGGTCTTAACAGAACAAAACAGTTTATAGGTGATATTACTTTTGGATCACCCACACCTCACAGCCTTCGTCACTCCTTTGCCATAAACACCTTAAAACGGATACGGGGACGGGGAGGCGGCTCTCTCCAACATGCCTTGCCGGTACTTGCCGTTTACATGGGACATCTGAGATATCAGCATACCGGGGCATATCTCAAGGTATCGGATGCCAAACACCTTGCCGGATTGATCGAATGTGTCAAATCCCAGGCGATTACATGAAGCTGTCAACCTGTATCCATAAGTTCTTTGAGAAATACCTTCCCCATATAAAAGGGGTGAGCCAAAATACCATCAAGGCATACCGGGATACGTTTACGCTTTTTCTCCCCTTTGCGGCACACTATCGTTCCATAAAAATCGCCTCTCTTACGGTTGACCACCTGACATCTGAGTTAATCCTGGACTTTCTGGATTACCTTGAGTCGGAACGTAAAAACTCTGCAAAAACAAGAAACCAGCGCCTGGCATCAATCAAATCCTTAGCCAGGATGATTCGATTTATGTATCCGGAAAAAAGAAAACTTGCAGAAAAAATACTAAATATCCCTCAAAAACGTTCACAGAAACAGCTCATCGGCTTTCTCTATCCCGATGAAATCCTCACAGTCTATGAATCCGTTGACCTTAAGAAAAGCGAAGGCTTGCGTGACTACGCACTATTGCACCTCCTGTACGACTCAGGTGCCAGGGCCAGTGAGGTAGCAACGCTTAATATGGACTACCTCGATACCCGGAATAGAACACTTGCCATCCTGGGCAAAGGAAACCGATACCGATTAATAAACATTGATCCTAAAACAGTCAGTCTCATTGAACTGTATATTGCCAAGTACCGCACAACTCCTAAGCCGCTATATCAGCACCGTTTGTTTATCAATCAAAGGGGGGAAGAATTTACACGGCATGGCATTTATCGAATCTGCAAGAAATATCTCTCCAGGGCTTTGGGTTCCAAACGCCTCAAGGATATCAATCCTGTCCACAGCTTCCGCCATTCCTGTGCCGTCAGGATGCTCTCTTTCGGAGATCCAATCTCTGATATCAAAAATCGTTTAGGTCATGAAGATATGCAATCCACAACGGTTTATCTTCATCTGGATCTGTCACGAAGAAAAGAAATACAGAAACAGTTCATCGAATACGCACAATCCGTTCTCACTCATGATCCTAAAATAGATGAGCTGATTGATTGGGAAAACAGAGAAGATATTTTAGCTTGGCTGGACAGCCTCTAAAACTTCGGCGCAGTCCAAAGTCGGACATGGAGAGGCATGCTGCAAGACTCTTTATTATGTTAACAGTTTCTTTGAACCTATGATGGCAAGCAATGATACCCTATTGTTTTTACATACGATATCACGTTTCCGCAGGCCATAACGATTAACTCCATGTTCTCAGGGAGTTAGGGGTACTCGCAACATAATATCAGTTATCTACAATTAAAAAATGACCTTGCTGTTATGATATGCGATATATAGATGGAGAAAGAAGGTGATTGTCTGTTTCTGGGTTATGTTATTTAATTATTTAAGGACGTCCCTACTATCGCGCTATACAGATAAGCAGACGATAGAAGCCCGGGTTATAGCGATTGACGGCGGTTCACACGCACGACGTCTGTCTGCTGCCGAGAATCTTCACCGGGAGGACCTCACCGTTTTTG
>CAYMYS010000015.1:0-39303 GCA_964394725.1 uncultured Syntrophaceae bacterium | reverse complement strand
ATCGCGAGTCAGCAAGCGGGGGATGCTTCAAAAATAAAAACATTTTGGAAGTTTGGACGTAAATAATGGGATTGTTCACGAAAAAATCTAATGCAAACTTCTGGATTTCTTACAGTGATCTGGTTGCCGGCTTATTGTTTATATTTCTTGCAATCCTTTTGATAAGCCATTTAAGTTTCAGCAGTCAGAAAAAAGAAAACGAAAAAGTATCTGAGAAGCTCCAATATTTTCTAAAGCTTAGAGAACGGATTGCAGAAGAGCTCAGAATAAATTTTATAAAAGAGGGTGTTGAGGTTTTAATAAATCCTAAGAATGGTATTTTGATAATAAAGGAAAATCTTCTGTTTGACAGGGACCGTGCTAATTTGAAACCGGAAGGTAAAG
Organism: uncultured Syntrophaceae bacterium; assembly: GCA_964394725.1. Lineage (GTDB taxonomy): Bacteria > Desulfobacterota > Syntrophia > Syntrophales > UBA2210 > JAFGPZ01. The sequence continues at coordinate 38,919 of CAYMYS010000015.1, read as the reverse complement.
AGCTTTTAAAAAAAATAGTGCCCACATATACTAAGACATTATTCGGTAGTCAAGAGTTTCAGGAATGGGTTAAGAATATCGTTATCGAAGGTCATGCCAGCAAGGAAAGAGCGGAAAGATATTTAAAAGATATGGAATTAAGTCAGGAGCGTGCTTTTGCCGTGCTTTCTTTTGTTTTCGGGGATGAATTTGGTGAATTTGAATACATGGAAAAGTTTCGTGATATTACCACTGCCCAAGGCAGAGGGTTTATGGCCTCTGTGGAAAAGTTGCCTGACGAGAATGTAGTGGATTTGCGACGAAGAAACAGGCGTGTCGAAATTAAATACATGATGCAAAGTGACAGAATGCTGGAAGATTTGCATACAATCATGGAAGAAAGAAAGTATGAACGAAAAATATACGATAAAAATAGATTTTAAGCCATTACGGCTGAGGCAGCTGAGTGAATCATGGAAAGCTAAGGCGGAGTCAATAGAGGCTATACAATTTCCAGAGATTGATTATAAGCAGGTGCTGAAAAAAATTAAGGCCGCAAGTATGGAGGCAATTCAAAGAAAGGATGTTTATTTTCGATCTCGCGAGAAAAGAATGCTTTCGGAACGGTTGTTAGCACTGGACCAGGATAATCTTTTAGACAAAGCCTGTGTGCTTTTCAAAACCGCCTCGGATAAATGTATTCCCCTGAATGCAATCACCTTTTTTATGAAAAAGTATTCAAATCGAAATTTTAATGAGTACTTACATGAGATAATACCCAAAGTAAAACTTCCAGACAAAAACTGGCGTGCGTGGGTAAAGGAGGTCGATACAGTTTTTTCTCAGGACCCTACTGCGACCATATGTTCCAAGGTGGTCAATAATAAAATATTTTTCGAGGAAATTGATCCGACTTTCGGGCTGATACCTAATACTGATCTTCATAAGGAAGTTTTACAAAAACTGTTCTTAATGGATGTTATTAACTACTTAAAAATGTATAAGCCCTCCCGTTTGGTCGAATTGATGCAAACAAAAAAATATGAAGGCGTGAAGAGGCAGATAATAGATGGCGGTATCCACGCTTATTATGATGACGCCGTAAAAGACCGCAACCATTTATTCTATCAATATATAAAACGAAACATCGGTCATCCTGATGAATTTAAGTTTAAGAGCCAATGGATGGGAATATCGGATGCTGCAAAAGCACAATATCGCCAATGGCTCATTGCACTTGAGATAGAAGACTTTTTCAGTAATGTGTCCGGAGATCACGAACGACTGGCTTACTGGAAACGAAAGATAAAGTATATAAGTGCTGCATATAAAATTTTTGGTAAATATGACAACGATCCCCGCTGTTTAGTTATGCGAATCAAAAAATATAATTTTTTTGAGTTTCCACAGAAAGGTAACGCATTGTATGTCTATGAAGCTGAAAAGGTTGAACTACACAACAGAATATCGAATGTGAAGGAGTTAAAAGATCCGGACATGGTTGTAAGCATTCATAATGCTACCTTCGGCATGATTAAAGGCAGAATACGACACACTGGCCGGTGGACAAGTAAGGTGGATGCTTTGATTTTAGCAGCAGGTAAATAAATGGAAATTGTTACAAAATATACTGACGAATTTTTAACTTTAAGAATTTACCAAAATGATCATCTTGTAAGTAATCTGGCTTCTCTTGATGCTACTTCAACAAGCGATGAGGATGTCTTTTTGTCAGAGCTGCGCCTTAGAGTAGAGTCAGAGACAATTGTTAACAAAAATGGAGAATTTCTTATTCCCTGGGATCTATTGTATGTTACTCTTGAAAATCAAGGATGGAATCCCCTGCGCGACAATGACAGAGAACTTTTAACGAAAAACTTTATTGAATTTGTGGAATTGCCCCCGGAATGTAGTCACAAAATTTGTCTTAAAAATAAAGGCTTTTTAAGCTCGGGTAATTTAATAATTGTCGCCTCTTTTTTGGATAGTAACGAGAACGAGCATGATCTTGATAAGAGAGAGGGACCTATTGTAACAATATCGCAAAAGCAATATCTTTTATCAAAAAAAGCTTTTGATCTCTTTTGTGAAATAGCCAAACAGCCTGTCGGTGATGAATTTTCAGTAGAGAAAGAAATGCTTTGGTTCGGTAGGGTGCAGGGATTTGCAAAAGAAGCAAATGCGATACTGAGAAGGCAATTGAAGAATGAAGAAATTATTTCTGTTGATAAGATAAAGCCGAAAGTTTTTGTCATTGATGAAGATACTATCGAGGTATCGCCGGATACCGGTGACCCGGACAACGAACAATTCCTGAAAAGATTTAATGATTATAAACAGATTAAAGGAGTGTATCCCCTTGATCAGGGCGGGGCAAGGAGGAAGCGTGTTGTTGCAAGCGAGGAAGTAAAAAAAATTCTGAAAAAACTGAAGAAGAAAAGAAGATACAGCGGTTATGAAAAAGCTCAATTTTTAGATGATCCGTCGTCCCTTGTCGAGGGGTTTGACCTTTCAGATTTTAGCGAACGGGTTTACGCAATTGGTGAGCATGTTTTTCATGCAGTCCCATCAATGGTCAAAGGCGGAACCGCTGAAGACTGGGGTTTGGGTATTAAACTTAAAGAAGATACTGGCCGTGAAAATGAGACAGACACGGAGGATATACCCGATGATGATGGTTATGTAGATTCCATTAGATTTAACAATAAGGGAGAATTGGAAAATTTTAAAGAAGCTATTGAAGATGCAAAGCTGAACGGCACCTGTTATGCCAAGCATAAAGGGAAATATATTAAATTTGATCCTGACATTATTGACGATTATTTGACCCGTGTTGAAGAGTTCTTAGAAAAAAAATCTCAGGCAAATGATTTGAAAAAATTAGCATTACTGATTTTTTCAAACTGTGATTACATTGAATACGGCTTTGCATATCAAAGAGAAAAATTTAAACAACCGGATTTCGCATCGTATGTGATACCCGAAATGCTTTCCAAAAGATGGACATTGAAAGACTTTCAGGAAGAAGGGTATGGATGGCTTCGATGGCTGTATGAAAACCGAGAGGGAGCATATAAGGGATGCTTGCTTGCTGATGATATGGGGCTGGGTAAAACATTACAGATTATTGCCCTAATGACACATTTGAAAGAACTCAGCCATTTAACCCCGTCGCTTGTTATAACACCCCTCGTTTTGCTTGAAACCTGGGAAGAAGATCATTTAAATACAATACCTGAGATCACAAAGTACATTTATCATGGTTCACAAAGAGAAATATCGGAAGAAGAGCTTAAAAAGTATGACGTTGTTCTTATAACTTATGATACGCTCATTACTGAACATCAATTTAAAATAGGGAAAATTGATTTTAGATTAATCGTAAGCGATGAGTCACAAAGAATAAAAAATCCAAGGACCAGGATTTCAGATGCAGTTAAGAGCTTAAAGGGAAATTTCAGAATTGCTGTAACGGGAACACCGATTGAAAATTCCATTGCCGAGTTGTGGTCGATATATGATTTTGCAACTCCTGGGCTATTGAAGAGTTTGCGGGAGTTTATGACTGAATTTGGCCCTAACAGTAAGAAAACAGATAGTGGTGCTGATGCACTGAAGGATGTCATTAAGCCTGTTTTTTTAAGAAGGACAAAAGATACCGTATTAAAGGAATTGCCCCCCATCAAGGTTATTAATCAAAGAGTATCCCTCACAGATTTGCAGCGCAACCTTTACTCAGAATTAATCAGTAAATATAAGTCTTCTGAAAATAAATCTATTTTAGCAATTCTGACACATCTTTTGATGCTGCTCGGGCACCCTTTGCTTATATATAATCAATCTGATGGCATGCCTATAGAAGATCAATCAAACAAAATAACCTGTTTGTTAGATATTCTGCATGGCATAAAAAAGGAGAAGGAGAAAGCATTAATATTTACGCCTTTCCTGGAGATGCAAAATATTCTGGTGTCAATAATAAAAAAACATTTTGGAGTATTTGCGCATTGTATAAACGGCAATGCAAGTCAAACGTCAAGAAAGATCATGCTTCGTGACTTTAAGCAAACCGAAGGGTTTAATGTAATGTTATTGTCACCGAAATCTGCTGGGCTCGGTCTTACAATAACCGAAGCAAATCATGTGATTCATTATCACCGCATGTGGAATCCAGCCCTTGAAAACCAGGCCACTGATCGTGTCTATCGCATAGGACAAGAAAAACCGGTGAATGTTTATTATTTAATAGGTAAAGATGATGAAATAATCCCCACCGTTGATGAAAGATTAGATGTTCTTTTAACAGACAAACGAAAGTTAATGAGCGATTATCTTAATCCGAAAACAGATTGGAAAATAAGAGAAAATGACTTTGCTGATATTTTTGGCAGAGACAAAATAAACGTAGATATTGATTGTGTCGACGGTTTAAAATGGGACGAGTTTGAGCGACTGGTTGCATTACTGTACCAAAAAAGGGGTTTTCAAACGAGATTAACACCAGTGAACGATTATGGGGCTGACGTTGTGTGCTTTGGGCATACTGCTGAGCCAAATACGCTACTCCAAGTCAAGCATCACAAACATCCAAGAAATAACGTTCCAAACAAAGTGATCGGGGAAATCGTAAGCTCCAGGCCTGTATATGAAAAAGAGTATTTAATGGCCTTTAATAATCTCCAGGTTGTAACAAATAGTTATTTCACCGAGAATGCAAAGGCACAGGCCGCTGCAAATGATGTTAACCTAATGGATAGAACCACATTATCGAACTTACTATTAAAGAACCCTATTTCTTATAGTGAAATATTTGGAAGTTCGTTTACTTAACATTTTAGATGGGAAACAGCGGGCCTACCCCTCTCGACAAATGCGGGGTCAACACAAAAGTGGCGGATCTTTAACTTAAAAAAAAACTATAAATCCGTCTGACAAGAGCTTCCTTTTCCTCGGCGTCCTCGTCTTTGAAAGTGTCGATTATCCGTTATTGCCTGTAGCCATTATTTATTGACTACAGGAAGAAGCCATTAGCCTGGATGATCGGGAAACAATCTGTCAGGTAGTAGCATGTTTCATCCAGTATTCAATGATCCCGATCGGAGTACGATGATCACCCTTAGTATTTGAAAGTGTTGATATCGAATTTATCCTGTTTTTATTGACTTCAGGAAGCTAATCCACTGTATGTCGTGTTAAATTTGAATCCTGAAAATACATTTGAGGATAATGCCAAAAGAGGTAAAAACGCAAAATATCTATTATTATTAAATACATGAAGTGCTTCGGTGATGAAAGTATTAATCATTTGGCCAAAATGCCATCATTGGCAAATCGGCCAAACAGCCCGGTATTGTTTATCATTATGGAAGCTTCTGATTTGATTTATAAGCATTTGACGAAAAAGGCAGCATTGCCAAATGCGTCAAATGATGATTTGTTGAGGTTATGATATTTTAGTTGGCAAAAATAACTTTCTCTATTGCAGTGATCTCGGCGGCTGATCGCGACGTTAAAAGTCTAAATACCCCACCCATTCATGCGTGATGAAGTTATACACTGTTACTGAATGTCGATGGCCCACTGCAAGGACTCAAATTGCAAGTTCTACTTTACACTATTACTACTCCGGCAATTAAACGGAGCAAATGTCATGCCGGACCTGCTCCGGCATCCAGTCCTATCCTGGATTCCCGCTTCCGTGGGAATGACGCTTTGTCATATATTATTACCGATGTAATATATTGCAGATTACTATTTGTACTGTGCTATCAAATGTCCGTGAAGAAAAATCACCCTTTCAGGAAGATAGGGGTGCTCAAATCCCCTCCCTTCAAAACCTGCGATGTCTCGCGTTGTAGGAACCGTGCGGTTAATGAGGTAACTGCCCCCAAGAATGGAGGTACCGGGTTGTAATCATTATGTTTATGGCATTGACCCTTGTATTAAGCATTACCGCTTGCATTAACACCCACCTTGTTGGAGCGCAAAGACTTCAGCGCTATCTGATACTGTTCTTCATCCTCTGCCATGCACTGTTCACATAAGGGGTGCTTGCCTATGTACCACTCCCGGAATGCCCTCCACCTTACGCTCAGATAGAAGGGTAATGTTTCCTTTGGGGTCCTGGCCGGTTGATGCTTCTGGCAGTAGACGCCATTGACGGCAACCTGATTGCACGAGAATGATGAACAATATTTTTTTGATTTGCTTGCCATCCCTACGCCTCTGTTTTTAGTTCATTTGAGTTTTAGAATAGAACGGTCACTCTTTAAGGAGAGTGACCGTTCTAAGTTCTAAGTTCTAAACTCTAGAATAGAACGGTTAGAAAAATTAGAACCGTCGATTTCATTTCTAACTTTTCTAAACTCTCTAAACATCGTTCAACCCTCTTGCTACCTTGATCCACTTTTTATTCTTCCCACGGCCTCGATCTTCCCGCGTATCAAGATACGGATTCCCACCGGCAACAGCCCAGGCTAGAAAGTTCTTAATTCGGTTATCTGACAACCCCGATTTTCCTTTAAATACTTCCTTAAACTTCGCAATCTCCATTTCATTATCAGCAAGAATCGCCGCGGCTACAGGTAAATAAGTTTTTAAATCCGGTGGCTGTGTTCTCGTTTTCGATGTCTTTTTCTCAGGCACTATGTCTGAATGCTCAGCAAAACAGTAACCGCCTGTGGATTCGTCCGCTTCCCATAAAACCGTGAAGGGCTTAGGGTCTTTGTAGTTTCTCAATAATGACTCTATAACAACCGCTTCGGCATTGGTTGCGTGAGGCGTCAAAGTGAAACAAGCGTCATAATCGCGGTTGATTACGTTCGATCCAGCACCACGATCACGGATATTCCTATCTCCCGACGCTCCTTTTGCATCGTGATGAACGTAGCCGACTGCGGCATCGGTTCTTTCAATCAGCGCATCGAAGTCAGATAATACTAGCTTCGCGTCCTCTGCGGCATTTTCAGAACCTGAAGAAATTTTATAAAGTGGGTCAAATAGTATAACTTCCGGTCTCAAACTTTCCACAACACGGCCTATCAGCTCGACTCCCTCATGCCCCTCAACACCCAAACCCCGACAGTTAATGACATGAAAACGGTTATCCAGATCTTCAGGCGTAATGCCTAAGGCTTTTGCAATGCCGATAACTCGCCGATGGAAATGCGTCTCTTGAATCTCTAACTGAACCAGCACAACCCGACGCGGCTTAGGAATACGAAACGTAAAAAAATCTTTTCCCGCGGCCAAACTCATTAAAAGCATCATCGCGAAAAAGGACTTCTTCATTTTAGCTGATCCGATAATCACAAATTTATCTTGTGTGTCGAAGATGTCGGCAAGGATCTGATCCGGTGGCGCGGGTGTTTCTAAAAGCAATAACGAAACATTTTTTAGATTTTGAAGAAGTTTGATTTCTCTTATTTCGCGAAGTAACTCTTTGATTTCATCGTCTCCGATTTTAAGATCCAATCGCGCCGAGAGTGCGGCAAGCCTGACTTCATAATTATTGTCGTCATCCACATTGCTATTATCGGCTTTTCCAGATTCAGGCACAGACGCTTCCGGGGCTTCGATCTCTAAATTGGATTGACTTCCAGGGAAAAGTGCAATCGCAGGATCTATTAAAGTCATGATTTCTCTCTTGGTCATGGTGCCTCCTGGAATAATGGAACAAAATTTATTGTAAATTTCATCGAACTCCATTCCTTCCATGAAGGCAATCATCGCCGCATTTTGCAGGCCCGCGCGAAAAGATTCAGTTCCGGGAGGGTCAAGGTTATCCAGTGTGAAGCTGAAGTTGCTAGAGGTGAGAGCCGTGCTTGTCCTCATTGAATTACACCCGCAGTACGCGAAAGCCTATCAACTGGAAAGTTTATTAAGATCCCCATTTTTTTCGTCTTGAGATTAAATTCCCGAGGGTAAGATTTTCGCCAAATCCATTCGCCCAGCTCAAGAAGTTTTTCGCCGTCTCCCTGATACTCTACAAACAATTCAAAAGGTGACATTCGCAAGGTCTCCGCGGCCATCAAGAGGATCAAGCCAGAGTATTCCATGCTCTGAGGTTCGGGACGGGTTCGCAGGCGTTCGAGGAAATCTTGTAAAGTTTCAGGGGTGACAGATTCCGCCATCTCAGCAAAGGTAAAATATAACATGGTTACCGCTCCGCCTTTTCGCTGTCGATGGTCAAAACTGGATTTTGAAAGAGGAAGGCTTCAATATCTTCCGGACGATAGACAACTTTCCGGTTGACCTTGAAGAATTTCGGCCCCCGTTTCTGGCATCTCATGTTTGCGAGACTGCCCTCGCAACCTAATACAGGATAGCGGTCAAGCACGTCTTTCGGGGAAAGTGCTCTCAGATCGTTTTTCATAGGTCATAGCTCCTTATGTTTGATTATGAGCTATGATAATTTAACGGAGGAATTGTTGTCTATTGTCTTAAGTGGGGGGGAGTCGTGACACAAACAAGAAAATTAGCATAGAATGACGGTCAGTTAAGGGGTTTTTTGAGGCCAATGAATACTAAATAAAATTTTAGTTTCATTATTTGGATAGGTTTTCATTTCCCACGAACCAGCAAAACAGGTGATATCAGTGTTACTCATGAAAAGTTCTTTAATGTAAGGAAAGTTTTCTGGGTCTTCATGCTTGATTGTATCCCATGCCATCTTAAGCTTCTCCCCGCTCATGCCGATTCTTGTTGGAGATACTGAAATAAAACGATATCCGCCTTTTCCCTCAACGTAGATTTCTGGTTCTACTTTTTTTCCGCGGTAATACTGATTTTTTACCCTGTCAAAACTACAGTCCTGTTCTATTTTATAATTAAGGTCTGCTATTTTTTCAAACGCTGCGACCCTTGTCAAACCCAATGCAATCTGTATATCAACAGCAATAACCATCATAAGGGTTTTCATTGCTGTAACTTGCCTTTTATTTTTCCTTTTATCCCTTACGGTTGAAAATGCTTTGTTTAAGAAATCACGCCGTCCTTCATGCATTGCTTGAATTACGCTCCGGGTGACCCACTCTTCCTTGAAAGCATAAGCAGAGGCATTTAAGAAATCAGAGATAACGTCTGGATTCCTTTTTTCTCCGTATAGCAATCTATATTTTTCGCTTTTTTTCTTCCACTCTTCCCGGTTTTTGTCGATGAAGGCTTTCTCTCTTGCGGTGCTATCCATGGTTTTTTCCATTTCCCTATCCCTCCGCCTTATCGATCTTGATAACCTTACCATGACCATTCAAAGCAGTTTCCAAGTTATTTACAGCCTCTTTCTTGTGATCCGGGCTCAGATGACTATAACGTTCACTCATGGCAATACTTTTATGTCCCATCAGCTTAGCAATGGTATAAAGAGGGGTTCCCTGGATTGCCAGCCATGACGCGAATGTATGACGTAAGGTGTGGAAAAGTACGCGCTGCCTTCTATCTGTGACACCTGCATTCATTTTCAGACGATCAACAACGCGTTCAAATGCGTTTGAAACTTCTTTGATCTTATTGCCGTCTCTATCAGTGAATATATAGGAATTCGGGTCAGAGGGAAGCCGTCTCTTAAGCATTTCCTGAACAGCTGCCGTCATAGGTGGGTGTCTGGTTTCCGTGTTTTTTGTGTCTCTGAGGGTAATCAGCTGTGTATCAAAGTTGATGTCAAAGCCCTTGAGCTTGAAGATCTCCCCCGCCCGCGACCCTGTATGCAGACTCAGTAACGCCATGTCATGAAGTTGAGGATCTTCAAGCTCTCGATACTCTTTCTTATACCGGATATTATGCTTCAGTTCTTTGAGGAGAATTTCTGCTTCCTCAAAAGATAGAAAGCGGTCCCGTGCGTTCTGTATAACCGGTTTTTTTACTTTTGTTACAGGATTCGGGCCTTGGTGCAGATTCCAGTCAATGGCTCTGTTATACATGGTCCGCATTAATCCCAGGCAATGGGAAATAGTCTTAGGGGAATAATTTTTTTTTGCCATGTCTGCTTTCATTCGTTCCAGGTCAAAAGGTGATATGTCATCAAGACGCTTAGAATCAAAACGGGTTTTAAGGTGATTCTCATAGCGGCTTTTATCTTCTATCCCTTCCCGGTTCTTGTTTGCCTTTGACCATTTAAGATATTTTTCCGCCAGCACCTTGAAGGTGAGGGCTTTCTTTTTTTGGTGTGGCAATTCTTTACCATGACGTTTTGCCCGTATCCGTTCCGCTCGAACATCCGCCGCTAACTTTGCACTGTATCCTTCACTTAGCCAGCCGATCTTTTCCCATATTTTTTTGCCTTCCGATCGATAGGTGATGTCATAGGCTATATCAGGTTTTCCCTTAAACATTTTTGCTTCCGACAATCGTTCATAGACACCGGTAAATTTTGTTGCCTTTCTGCCTGCCATTTTGACCCCCTCTGGTAGCATTTTGGTAGCAAGAAAAGCATGGAAAACCCAAAGGTCACTTGAAAATAAAAATTCTTTGCTACCCTATTGCTACCACTTTAAATTAAAATGGGTTATTTTAAATGAACTCAAACCCAAAGTTCAAAGCTGTAAGTATCTTAAATGTTATGTTGAATTATGTCAAGTGATATTTAGTGAAAAGGGTAGCAAATGGGATTGAATGGGCTCATAACCCAAAGGTCGGAGGTTCGAATCCTCCTCCCGCTACCAAAGAATTCAGGAGGGTTAGCCGGTTCGGTTAGCCCTTTTTTGTTAGGATTGTGCGGATTCCCTGATTGGTTTCCTTTAATACGACAAAGGCGGCATTTGTTTTCTGCCCGCATGTGATTGATCAATACACTTATTAATGAAAGAGGGATTTAAAAACGGCAGGGCCGTGACTGTTATGCCCCATGTGCCACTCGTTGCTTTTTGAGTGCTATCCATGAGGTTTCAATGCAATGCTGAAAGACTGATGTGCCCCTCTGTTGATGTTTACGGGGACGTGTTCGGAGACTAGCTGACAGGCGCTTTTTTTAAATTCAGGCAGATAGTGCTTGATTTCTTCTGAATCGATCTGATATGCATGGCGAACTCTTTTCGATGTGAATCTGATAATTGCCAATGTGTAAGGATGGAGTCTTTCTTGAAATTGACAAAAGGGGGGTGTTCGATCGTAAATGGTTAGTTATAGTGTACTAATTAAGTAGATGTAAGGAGATCTCTATGCTGACAGTGTTTCTTGTTTTGTTCATGGCATTGTTAATATTTAATTTTCCGATATTTGTCGCCTTTCTTGTTTCGTCCGTTGTGGCTCTCTATTTTTTCTTTTCGAACATGCCTCTTGAGATTATCGTTCAGACATCCTTTCGGACTGTGGATAAGTTTTCACTGGTGGCGGTCCCCTATTTTATCCTGACGGCAAACATAATGAGTCGAGGGGGTATGGCGAGCCGTCTCATCGACTGGGCACTCGCAATGGTCGGTTCCGTAAGGGGAAGCCTGGGAATTGCCACTGTCTTGTCGGCGGAGTTTTTCGGAGCCCTGTCAGGTTCGGCACCAGCCACGGTGGCGGCCTTGGGGAAGATTCTCTATCCGGCCCTCAGGAAGAACCATTACGGCAAGGAGTACGCCTTGGGGTTGATCACTGCCGGAGGCTCAATCGCCATCCTCATCCCCCCGAGTATTACCATGATTATTTATGCATCAATTGCCGATGCATCGGTGGGAAAATTGTTCATTGCCGGTATTATCCCCGGGTTGCTGGTGGGATTGTTTTATGTTGCTTATACCGTTTTCTATGCCGTGCGAAGGAATGTCCCCACCGTGGGCAGCTTCAGTTTTCGCAACCTCGCCGTGGCAACAAAAAAGGCAGGCTGGACCCTGGGCGTTCCGGTTCTTATCCTGGGAGGGATCTACATCGGCATATTTACCCCTACGGAGTCGGCTGCGGTCTCTTCTGTTTATGCATTGTTTGTATCAATGGTGATTTATAAGGAATTAACAATCAGGGACGTGTTCGACATTGCCGTTGAAACTGCCGAGTTAACGGCGAAAATCTTCATCATCGTCGCCGCATCGGGCATCTTTTCATGGATTTTGACCATCGGGCAGGCACCCCAAGTAGTGGCAGCGGCTGTCAACAACAGCCATGTTCCCTATCATGTCCTGTTAATCTTGATTAATATCGTTCTTTTGATCGCAGGCATGTTTATTCATCCCACGTCCATTACCATAATCTTTACCCCCCTTTTTCTTCCTGTGGTGACGGCGATGGGAATCGACCCCGTGCATTTTGGAATCATCCTGACTCTCAATATAGCTATCGGCATGTACAGCCCGCCCTTTGGATTGAATCTCTTTGTCACGTCAGGTGTCTTTAATGAACCGGTGAGCAAGATCATTCCGGGGCTTGTTCCATTTATTATCTTGAGCTTGATAGCACTGCTACTTGTGACGTTTATCCCAGCGATATCCCTCTTTCTACCGAGTCTTATGTAGAGGGGGTTTTAAATATTACGACGAAATCGCCGTAATATGAGGAGAAGATCCTCATTATGCAGAGTATGTGAAAGGAGAGTAAGAATGAAAAGAAGTAGTTTTATTGTATCGGTAGTATTTCTTGTTGCCCTTGGGCTGGTTATGTGCGGCGTTGGTATCGATAAATCCTTTGCTGCCAAAGATCCAAAACAGATTATAATACGCATCGGCCACGTGAGCCGGACAGACAATCCGAGGGGCGTTAGTGCGGAGGTGTGGAAAAAGGGAGTTGAAGCACGGACGAAGGGTCAGGTTAAAGTTGAGATCTATCCCGCAGGCCAACTGGGGCATAATATTCAGATGGAGGAGGCCGTATTGCTCGGTTCGCTGGATGGAACCATACCGACGACGGCCTTTACCTTCAATATTACCCCCGTCTACAGCATGTTCGATCTTCCCTTCCTTTTTTCCGATCAGGAATCGGTCGTGAAATTTCTCAACAGCAAAACGGGGACCGACCTGCTCAAGGCGGTGGAACCGAAAGGATACAAGGTATTGGCCATGTGGCCCACTGGCTTTAAGTGGCTGACAGCCAACAAACCGATACATAGTGTAGCAGATCTGAAGGGCCTCAAGGTACGGGTTATGGCAAGCGATGTGCTGATTAATCAGTACAAGTCGTGGAGTGCCAGCGCGACACCTTTGCCATTGCCGTCACTGTACAACGCCTTGGCACAGGGGACTATTGATGCCGAAGAAAATACCTTCGGCATGATTCATGACAGACGGCTGTATGAGCCGCAAAAATATCTCATTGAAAGCAATCACAGCCTGACTATGGATGTATTGTTGGTTAATAAGCGATGGTTCGACAAGCTTTCAAAGGACATGCAGGTTATTCTGGTGGAAGAGGCGCAGAAGATCACTGACCAGCGCTGGCGGTGGGAGATGGATCGTAATGCCAAGCTCGTTGAGAAAATCAAAGGGCTCGGGAAAAATGAATTTATCAAACTCTCGGACGAGGCCAAAAAAGAGTTCAGGCAGATGGCCCAGCCGACCTATGATGCATTCGTGAAGGCCAATCCTTCACTCGCACCTGTACTCCAGGAAATTATGGCTAAGTATAACTAAAAGAGGCTGATCGGGAGAGCCGAATGTGGAAAGACATTCGGCCCTCTTTGTAAAGGGACACACAATGTTGTTTTTGCAAGTAATTAAACGGATAAATGATGTTACTGGGATGATCGCCAAGGTGCTTATGGCGTCCATTCTTCTTTTTTTTCTTGGTTTGCTGACGCTCAATGTACTGACACGGTACGGCTTTGGATACTCCATATCATGGACCGAAGAGCTGACCAGTTTGGCAATTATCTGGATGGTATTTTTAGGAGGGGGGATTATTTCACGTAAAGGTGAACATCTCAGCATTGAGGCTCTCGCGGTACGATTACCGGTGAAATCGCAATTGGTTCTTAATGTGATCATTGCAGTTCTGACAATCGGAGTTTCAATTATATTGTGCAAGCTGTCGATAAATCAGGTTGCCATCTTATACGAATATGGTCAGGTAACTGCGGCATCAAAACTTCCTGTGTACATAGCCTATCTGGTATTGCCCGTAGGGTTTATGCTGATAGTCCTGGGATACACAGAATACCTTCTGACTCAAATTTTAGAGACCGACAAAGGGATGACAAAGAAGACACTAAACGACGCATAATTCAAGACAAGGATGAACAGAGAGTTCGCTACCATTCAGGTGGTAGCGCAAAACGCGAAAGGGCCTCCTAGCCATTTCACTGTCTACAGATTGAGCATGCCAGTAGCGTCACTTCCGTTACATTATCTGATATTGTATCAGCATTTCGCACTTTTCGTTTCCCTGGTGGCTATTAAAGCCGATTCTGGCAGACGCAATAGCACAGAGACTCTTTCTGACAATATGATCACTTAACGGCACACCTTTTCTGCGAGGATGAGTTGCTACGGCAACACCGCCAGTATCAAATACCAGTTTTTATAGCACACTGAAGTGTTGAGGCAATAGGTGGGAGCCGTTACTATGTTGCCCGTTGTGTCATAGAGCCAGTCGAAACAGATCAGAATCCTTGATCAATCTAAAATCTTTTATTAATATATCATGATGTGATAGAATTTAATGAAAAACAGTTGAAAAGAAGCGAGGGATAACGATTAACGCATAACGTTTGTGATCTCAGCTTGCCAGATGTTGAGACCCCAAGGAGGGATAAAATGGTAACAGTAACGTTAAAAGGAAATCCTGTAAAACTCTATGGGAAGCAGCTCGAAGTCGGACAGGACGCGCCCGATTTCACGGTACAGAAGAACGATCTCAGTGAATATATCTTCACTGGGGCTACCGGGAAGAGGATGATAATTGTCTCAGTGCCGTCTCTGGATACAGCGGTCTGCGATATGGAGACGAGGCGTTTCAATGACGAGGCCGGGAAACTCCCCGATTGCGAGATTGTCACCGTAAGCATGGATCTCCCCTTTGCCCAGAAGCGATGGTGCGGAGCAGCCGGTGTCGATAAGTTGATAACCGTCAGTGATCACGCCGGGGCATCTTTTGCGAAAAGCTACGGAGTATTGATCGAGGGCGGACCTCTCGATAGGCTGATGGCACGCGCCGTCTTTGTCGTGGGACGGGATAATAAACTCACATATGTTGAATATGTAAAGGAAATCGGCGAAGAACCCGATTATGAGGCGGTACTTGACGCTTTAAAATAATCGGCCTTATGCTCTTCCGGTTTACTGGGAAACAGATGTTTTCAGCGGATCGGTTTGCAAAAATACCATGAAATCTGATATGTAGGCCTCTTTAAATCTCAACAGGGACGGTAAATACAATGGAAGTTTTTCAAGGCCTGTACGCCTTTATCTGGCGCGACAACAGGGCAAACAACTGTAATACCTATTTCATCGGCGGTTCAAAGAAGATCATCGTCGATCCGGGGTACAGCAACCTCTTTACTCACGTTGATACCAGGCTGGCCCGCATACCAGTGAAGGTGGATGAGATAGATGTGGTCATAGCCACCCATGGCCATCCCGATCATTTTGAGGCAGCGGCACTCTTTCCCGATACCGCACGATTTGCCATGGGACGTGATGAATACAGACTGCTTAAAGAGATGCTGGGAAAATATATGGAAATCCCGGAACCCGACTTTTTTCTGCACGAGGGCGATGTTACAATTGGTGACGAGACCTTTCAGATTATTCCGACGCCGGGACATACCCCCGGTGAAATAAGTATCTACTGGCCCGATAAGAAAACGCTCTTTACTGGCGATGTTGTCTTCAGGGAGAGTATCGGAAGAACGGACCTCCCCGGCGGCGATGGAAAACAGCTGAAAGAGAGCATCAAAAAGCTGGCATTGCTGGATGTGGAATATCTTCTGCCGGGTCACGGTGAAGTGATATCGGGGAAGGATGCCGTAGAAAAAAACTTTAAAATGATCGAGCAGGCCTGGTTCAGCTACCTCGGATGAGGCTCAGTTCCCCTTTCAGTTCATCCCTGGTCTGTCTGTGCCAGTCTTTCCACTGCGGATCTTTATTGATATTGGGGGTAACAGCACTGCCCATTATGCCCTCATCCGTCAGGCGGGCCTTCAACTGATCTTCCATCCGCATCTGTTCGGCATCGGCTTTACTGCGGAAATTATCCAGCTTTTCCACGAACACATCTCTTTTGATACCGACATATGTTTCAAGGATTGCAAGGAGTCTGTCGTTATCTTCATCGGGGTCGAGACGCCCTGTTATGTCCTCGCGCAGAATATCCTTCATCAAATTGAGATCTTTTTCGATCTCGCCGGCGATTTCCTTTTCAAATGTAGAATGAAGGAGTGTGCCGTCCACGTATCGCTGAACCCAGCCTCTTACCCTCTCTTCCAGTTCTTTTCTCTTGATTTCCTTCTTCTCATCATCAGATAGCGTCAGATTTTTTGTCCGTTCCATGATAAGATCCAGTGTGCTCTTGATTTCAGACATGTTATCTATCTCCCTGGGCTCTTCGCACTAAGCGGAGGTCCTTATATCATAACCACGCCACGCTATCAACAACGAGTCGGGTTTCAACGTTTGACAGCGGCTTACGTGAATGACAACTGTGTTACTGTCCTGGGAGAGCAAAGTGTCGATTTTACAAAAAATGGTATTTTCGACAATTTCTGATGCCCTGTTTATGATTACTTTCTTTCGAGTGGTTAATAGGGTAGCCCCTGTCTTATCATACTTTGAATCGCTTGCCATATGGTTCAGGCTTTGCCCCTATAAGGGGAGCCATCTTCCTAAGGGTGAAATATTCCAAACTTTACTTGCCCAGAATGTTTCAAATCCTGTATAAGAAAATATAATCACACCGGTATAGAGACGAAAAGGGAGAATAATGAGCGAAGACAGGAAGAAGTTGATTGAGAAGGCCAAGGAAAAGGCTATTCAGTATGATATTGTCAACTATGGTGGGTAATCGCAGTCTGTTCTTGCAAGTTTGCAAGAAACTCTTAATATCGGGAATGAGGAATCTTTCATGGCAGGTACCAATCTTGCCGCCGGCGTAGCCAGAAGCAGTGAGACCTGCGGAGCATTAACAGGGCTCCTCATGGTTCTGGGAATAGCGTCGGGACGAAAGAGGATTGACGATGTCGATGCCTACCAGGCAAGCATGAAGCTGGCCATAGAGGCGAGAAAAATCTTTCACAAGCGGGTGGGGAATACTCTCTGTGCAGAAATCCAGAAGGGTCTATTGGGCAGATCCTACAAGATGTCCGATGATGCGGAGCGAGAGGAGTTTCACAACGATGGTGGGCATACACGCGAGGTCTGTCCCTGCGTTTGCGGGAAGGCTGCCGGTATCGCCGCCGAGATCGTCTTTAGAGAGGGACTGAAGCCTTAGACATACATGTCTGCGGAGGGGGAGTTTGTATGCCCTATGTCAATATAAAAATCACCAACGAAGGGGTTACCCCGGAAAAGAAGGCGCAACTGATTGCGGGGGCAACGCGATTGTTGGCTGACGTTCTGGGGAAAAATCCAGAGACGACGGTGGTGACCATCGATGAAGTGGACACGGATAACTGGGGAATCGGCGGTGAGCCGGTAACAGAGCGTCGTAAAAAGGGTAAATAAAAAAATTCAAATGTTAAGTAAATATTAAAAGCCGAAACAGAACAAGGAGGTTAGCTGTGTCTATGAATGTTTCCTGGGACTTTCCCTATCCCTCGCAGAGGATGCCTGTTTTTGCGAGAAACGTTGTTGCCACATCACACCCACTGGCCGCTCAGGCCGGGCTGCAAATGCTGCAGAAAGGCGGGAATGCCGTAGATGCCGCCATCGCCACCGCCATTACGTTGACCGTGGTGGAACCGATCAGTAACGGCATCGGAGGTGACGCCTTCGCCCTTATCTGGGACGGAGAAAGTCTTCATGGATTAAACGGTTCAGGACGTTCTCCAAAAAAGTGGTCCTATGAGAAATTTGAGGCCCTGGGGAAAATGCCGGAGCGGGGATGGGATACGGTGACCGTTCCCGGTGCAGTTGATGTCTGGGTAACACTTTCGGACCGATTCGGCAAACTCCCTTTTGCCGATCTCTTTCTTCCCGCCATCAACTATGCGCACCGCGGCTTTTCCGTTCCCCCTATGATTTCAAAACGATGGTCCAATTCAGGGATACTGCGCGATGACTTTGAGGAATTTGCCAGGATTTTCATGCCCCAGGGGAGGGCGCCCTATCCGGGAGAACTCTTTAAAAGCCCTCACCATGCCGTCACATTGCAATCCATAGCCGACACAAAGGGTGAATCGTTCTACCGGGGAGAACTGGCGGAAAAGATCGCGCAGACGGCGAAAATGGACGGTGGTTCCCTCACACTGGAAGACCTTGGAGAACATGCCTCCCAATGGGTGCAGCCTATTTCGTTGGAATACAGGGGGATAGAACTCAACGAGATTCCTCCCAACGGACAGGGACTTGCCTCACTGATAACACTCGGCATTTTACGGCATCACGATATTTCCAGATATCCCGTTGATTCGGCGGACAGTCTTCATCTCCAGATAGAGGCGATGAAGATCGCCTTTTCCGAGGCACACCGACACATTGCCGATCCCGACAGTATGATCGTTTCGCCTGAGAAACTGCTCGATGATGAATTCCTGGCCGAACGTGCAGAAGAAATCCGAATGGATCGTGCCATGCATCCCCAATCGAGCATCCCCGTCGATAGGGGCACCGTGTATCTGACAGCCGCCGATGAAGGGGGTATGATGGTTTCCTACATCCAGTCGAATTATATGGACTTTGGGTCGGGTGTTGTCATCCCCGAAACGGGAATCAATCTCCAGTGCCGGGGACGAGGATTTGTTGTAGAAAAGAATCACCCCAACTGCGTCGCCGGTGGAAAACGGCCATTTCACACGATTATTCCCGGATTTGTGATGAAGGATGGGAATCCACTGATGAGTTTCGGCGTCATGGGGGGGCATATGCAGGCCCAGGGGCATGTGCAGATGATTGTGCGCATTTTCGATTACCTCCAGAATCCGCAGGCCGCATGTGACGCACCACGGTGGCATGTGGGTGAAGACTTTCGCATAGCCCTTGAGCCCGGATTCCCCGACAGGGTCGTAGAGGAACTGAAAAGGCGAGGCCATATATTTATAGAAGATGCCAACGTGTATCTTTTTGGTGGCGGCCAGTTGATTCAGCGGATGGAAAACGGCTATTGTGCCGCCTCCGATCCGAGAAAGGACGGGCAGGCCGTCGGTTTTTGATCCATTAAGTGAGGGAATGGGTATGGACAAAATTGAGGAACCCAAAAGGAATAAAAAACAGGGATATACAAACCGAATCCTCCTCTATGAATCAGCCGGTTTTGTGTTTATACTCATACTGCTGTGGATAGATGAAATCCTTGACCTGCCCCGTTACCTACCCGGGGGCAGGGCTACGCCGGTGAATATTTCTGAGAGTGTCTTCGAAAGTATTTTTATCGTAATAGCCGGGATTATCGTTGTCTTCATTACGGCACGCCTTGTGGCCAAGATTAAACATCTGAAAGGATTGCTCCCCATCTGTGCATCCTGCAAGAAGATCAGGGACGATACAGGTGAATGGGTCCCCTTCGAGGAGTATATCTATGAACATTCGGATGCGGATTTTTCTCACGGCGTATGCCCTGAATGTTTAAAGACATATTATCCCGATATGGTCCCCATAAAAAAAGAGATCGCTGAGGGAACGAAATCGGACCGGGTGGGGTGATGGCTTCCGGCATTTGGTCTAGAAAATTGTCGGTAAATGGTCACGTTTTCAATGGAAGAGTACCGGACAGTGAGACAGGTAAAAGAAGGTTCAGAGAAAGGTGAAATAACAGTTAAAACGACGAAAGAATAAGGGGGGCATGTAATGAAGCAATTCAAGACGATTCTTTTTTCGGAACCGGAACCTTCCATCGGGCAGATCACGCTGAACAGGCCCGAGAATCTCAATGCCATAACATTTGAAATGCTTGACGAGTTCAGTGAACTCTTCCAGATCCTCTCACAGGAAGATTCCATACGGGTTGTCATACTGACGGGCGAGGGGCGTGGGTTTTGTTCCGGCGCCGATCTCAAGAACGCCTCCCACATCTTTGACTCAGGAGCACTGACAGATCCCGAATCCTTTCTCAGGATAGCACAGGAGAAATTTTCGGGTCTCGTACTGGGGCTGAGAAAAATCCCCCAGACCATTATTGCCGCAGTAAACGGTGTCGCAGCAGGCGGCGGATTTGCCATGACGCTGGGAAGCGACTTCATCGTGGCAACGCCCGATGCCTATTTTATTCCCTCCTTTATAAATATCGGTCTTTCCGGAGGTGAGATGGGAACATCCTATTTTCTCCCCCGTTTCGTCGGCCTTTCGCGGGCAACAGAGATTCTCTGCACGGGAAGGAATATTTATGCCGACGAGGCCGAAAGAATCGGTCTCGTCGTAAAGATTGTACCGCAGGAAGAATTGATAGAAACTGCACTTTCATACGCAAAGATGATGATAAGCAAGAGTGTCGGCGGTCTTAGGCTGACAAAACGGGTGCTCGAGGCAAATTCCGCGGCACCGTCGCTGGAGGCGGCCCTCAATCTGGAGAATAGGAATCAGACGATAATGGCATTTTCGGGGGATTTTGCACGGCTCGTGAAATCATTTGTTGAGGAAAAGAAATAGTGAAACTTCAAGGGTTTCCATCACGAGTCGAGTATCGTCTCGAATCCCATAGTGGCGCTGTCTACTCTGAAATGATTGGACCGACAGGCACTGCGGCATGCCATATTTTCCTTGACAGAGGGGCCTCTTCCTTCCTATGGTTTACAGTGAATGGATATGAAAATGTGTGCAGGGTAAAACACCCCGTGTAGCTGAAAGGGGTGAAAAATAATATATGCAGGAGGTTAAGTACATGGCTGACACAGCGAAAGAAATCATTGAGGGATTTAAAGAAAAACTGAAGGCAAATCCAGATGCGGGATCGTCGATCAACGCCGTGGTACAGTTTGTCGTAAACGGAGATGGGGGCGGAACCTGGGCCATTGACCTGACAAAACAACCGGGTGAAATAAGCGAAGGCGTCAGTGACAGTGCGGCATGCACGCTCACCATGGATGTCGGAGACTTCGTTGCCATGATGAATAAAGAGGCAAACCCGATGACACTATTTATGTCAGGGAAACTCAAGGTTGGCGGTGACATGTCGATTTCGATGAAACTTCAGAGCATCCTTGATCTTTAGCAAAAATGGGGGGGACGGTTTATAGTATGACGTGAAATGAGACTTAACCTGCCATAAGAAAAGGCCAGCTGTCGATGAGACTCCCGGCCTTTTTGTTGATACAACTGCTGCTACAGTACTATGGCAATATCTACAATCTCGAATTCCCGCATACCACCGGGGGTCTTGACCTTGACTTCATCGCCCACTTCTTTTCCTATAAGGGCCCTTCCGATGGGTGATGTCACAGAGATCGTGTTCTCGTTTATATTGGATTCGAAGGGGCCGACGAGCTGATATTTGGTCACTTCGTTCGTCGTTATGTCTTCAATAGTTACAGTCGCTCCGAAGACAATTCTCTCGTCCGTCAGATCTTTGAGATCAATAATTATCGAAGTGGCGAGGTTATTCCCAAGTTCCTGTATCTTCCCCTGGATAAAAGACTGCCTCTCCTTTGCCGCGGCATATTCGGCATTTTCGGAGATATCACCGTGGGCCCTCGCCTCTTCGATGTCCTTTATGTTTTGGGGCACTTCAACACTCTTCAGATGTTTAAGTTCTTTTTTTAGTTTTTCGTATCCTCTTTTCGTGATCGGTGTTCTACTCATGAAGCCTTCTCCCAAATAGACGGAGCGCCTATTTGCATTTATTATATATCAATTATTGTATGGATGGTTGAGCTTATTGTTGAAATTACTGTATCGATTTCTTCTTCAGTTGTCAACCTGCCTGTTGAAAGGCGCAATGTACCCCGGGCGTATTCGGCGGGGACATGCATGGCCGCCAGTACGCCGGAGATGGCAGTCGATCCTTCATGACAGGCGGAACCTGCCGACGCGCAAACACCTTCCATGCTCGATAAGAGAAGGGATGCCTCCACATCCTTAAAGCCAAGGCTCACTGTGTTGGGAAGCCGCACATCGGGGTGTCCATTCAAGCGGATATTCCCTGTCGTTTTCATTAATCCTTCATAAAGGCGGTCTCTCATGGCCATCATGTGAGCCATGTTTTTTTTGAGATCCCTTTTGGCAATTTCACAGGCCTGTCCAAGACCCACGATTTGGAGGACATTTTCCGTGCCCGCCCTCATGTTGCGCTCGTGGCTCGCACCATGCATGAATTTTTCGAGTATAATCCCTTTACGCACATAGAGCGCTCCAATTCCCTTGGGTGCATAGACCTTGTGCCCCGCAATGGAGAGGAGATCGACACCCAGTTCCTCGACGTCTGTGGGAATTTTGCCCACCGACTGGGCCGCGTCGGTATGAAAGATAATGCCGTGTCTTTTCGCGATATGGGAGATTTCGCCGATGGGCTCTATGGTTCCAACCTCATTGTTGGCATGCATGATACTCATGAGAATGGTGTCGGGTCTGATTGCCTTTTTCAGTCCTTCCCTGTCGATAAGGCCGGTATCATCGACAGGGACAAAGGTTGCCTGGAATCCTTGCCTTTCCAGATACCTGAAGACTTCCTCGACGGCCGGGTGCTCTATCTGAGAGGCAATAATGTGATTTCCCTTTTTTCTGTTGGCAAAGGCGGCCCCCTTGAGGGCGAAATTGTTTGACTCTGTGCCGCCACTGGTGAAGACGATCTCTTCGGGCATGCAATTCAGGAGGTCCGCTACCTGTCCCCGGGCCCTTTTGACGGCCTTTTTGGCAACCTGCCCATATTCGTAGAGGCTCGAAGGGTTTCCAAAATAGTCTTTCAGGTAAGGAAGCATTGCATCTGCAACTTCTCTGTCAATGGGTGTGGTGGCATTATAATCGAGATAGACGGGTTTCATTTATATCGGTTACCTTGGTTTATTTCATGAATGCATGGGGTGCAAACACAAGTTTCTCCTACCATAGCAAATTTTCAGCAACTTGTGCATCAAAAATCTTTACCTGCTGCAGGATTCCGGGCATGATATCGTCTTCCTTCACTTTTCGAGGCCCCTAAGGTCTTGTAATGCAATTTTGTATATGATAGCGTTCTTTCAGTTTCCAACTTGCTAATCCCACTGAAGGGGAAAGTCCCCTTTAGGGGATAAGTCCCATTAAGGGGGATAAGTGCGTTAACGATATTGCATTCTACAAGAATGCGATATCTAACTTACTAATGCGTTAACGATATTGATTTCTACCAGAAACCAATATCTAACTTACTAAACAATCGATCAAGGACTGAAAATTGCTGTGAAAGGAGACACTGTGGCCGGAAAACTAGATGCCTTTTTTGAACCCCGAAGTGTTGCCGTTATCGGTGCATCCGGCGTTCGCCATAAGCCGGGTAATGATATTCTTCGAAATATAGAGGCCAACGACTATGCGGGAAAACTCTACCTCGTCAATCCCAGGGGTGGCGAAATCATGGGGAAGAAGGTCTATCCCTCAATAGGCGATCTTCCCGAGGGAATCGACCTTGCCGTCATTATTCTTCCTTCGACGATGAATCCCCAGGCGGTGAGAGAATGCGCGGCCCGGGGAATCGGCGCTGTTGTTCTCGCTGCCGGCGGTTTTTCAGAGGTCGATACCGATGGAGAGGCCCTGCAGAAAGAACTTGAAAAGGCTGTGACAGAGACGGGTGTCAGGGCCATCGGGCCAAATACCTCGGGACACACATCGACACCCTGTAATTTTACATCCAGTTTTTTTCCGCTGGGGAAGATACCCCGGGGAAACATCTCCTATATAGCCCAGACGGGCAACTTTGCCACACACACCATGCGCTATATAACCACGGGTGAGAACTATGGCGTGGCACGAGTCATGGGCGTGGGCAACAAAATCGATGTGGATGAGAGCGATGTGCTGGAATATTATGCAGCAGATTCTGAGACAAAGGCGATTTTCGCCTATCTGGAGAGCTTCAAGAGTCCGAAGCGGTTTCTCGAAATAGCGAGGGAAACGACACGCCACAAGCCGATCATACTCCTGAAAGGGGGGAGCACCGATGGTGGATCGCGTGCAGCTGGGGCTCATACAGCGGCCCTCGCTTCCGATGATCGCATTATAGATGGGGCATTAAAACAGGCAGGCGTTACGAGAATTTACAAATATTCTCACCTCTTTCTTGCGGCAAAGGCCCTCTCCTCCATGCCGCTTCCCCGGGGAAACCGTGTAAGTTATTTGGCACCTTCCGGTGCCATGCTTGTTTGCATGACAGATATGTGTACAAAGTTTTGGAACTTGGACGTGCCGAAGTTGGAGGAAGAATCCCGCGTGCGCCTTCAGGAGATAAGTCCGCCCTATATTCGCATGAGAAATCCTGTGGACATATGGCCCTCTGCTATCGTCCACGGTATCGAATTTGCCTACAGGGAAGGGATGGAGGCGGTGCTGCAAGATCCAAATATCGATGCCGTTGTTCCCATCATGATGATAACAGACGAGACAGGCGTTCCCGATTTGGAGTTTATCGTTGATCTCGCCCGGAAATATCCTGAGAAACCCATCTATGTGACATTCAGTGCCGAAAAAAAACATATGGAGGCCGCAAAAGAGTATCTGGAACCCAGGGGTGTACCGACCTTTCCCATGATAGAGGAACCCTTCGAGGTCCTTTCAGTATTGGCACAATGCCGGAAATATATGGAACGTGGTTAAAGGAGGTTATGCGTTATGACTGCAATAGACAAGATTCTCAGTGTGGCTATGGGGGAAGACAGAAAAACCCTTTCCGAATATGAGAGCACCGGTCTTTTGAATGGTTTTGGTATACCGACGGTACAGGCCGTCTTTGCGAAAACCTTAGAAGAGGTGAAAAGGGCGGCACGAGAGATAGGATATCCCGTGGTATTGAAGATATGTTCTCCCGAGGTGAGCCATAAAACTGAAAAGGGATTGGTTGCCCTGGGCCTGCGCACAGAGGCCGATCTTGAACAGGCATTTCAAAGAATCAGCGGGGTTTCGTCGGTAACTTCGGGAGGATTTCTGGTTCAGGAGATGATCACAGGGGAACGGGAATTGGTGATGGGACTGATACGCGATCCCCAATTCGGTCCCTGTGTCATGTTTGGTCTGGGAGGCATATTTACAGAGATCCTCGGTGATGTTTCCTTTCGACCGGCGCCTCTCAGTGAATCGGATGCAAAAGAGATGATCGAAGAGATTAAGGGCCATAAAATCCTCGGCGCAGTTCGGGGGATGGAGGCGGTGGACTCGAACATGCTTATCCGGTGTCTCATTGCTCTTGGCCGGATCGGTGTGGAACGTGAGGAAATAGCGGCAATTGATGTAAATCCCCTCATTGTTCAGGGAAATAGACCTGTTGCCGTGGATGCCCTC
Source organism: uncultured Syntrophaceae bacterium (assembly GCA_964394725.1). Lineage (GTDB taxonomy): Bacteria > Desulfobacterota > Syntrophia > Syntrophales > UBA2210 > JAFGPZ01. The sequence continues at coordinate 13,486 of CAYMYS010000015.1, read as the reverse complement.
GTCCTCTTGCAGTAGGGGAATTGTTCATATTACATGTAACTGTTTGTAATGAGGAGTGTCGATGATGGACATTAATACTCACAGGAAAATCAACAGGGGGCTATGCGGGGTCCCTCTTGAGACAGGGGTTGGTTACAGCCGTGTGGGATTTACCGCTACAGAGGAGATGGTTGTCGATGACAGGGATCTCGTTCATGGTGGATTTATCTTCGGACTTGCCGATCACGCGGCCATGATAGCTGTCAATGATCCCACAGTCGTTCTTGCCTCGTCGAGTGTAAAATTTTTGAAACCGGTCAGGGCCGGAGAAGGGGTGGAGGCCGAAGCGATAGTTCAGAATCCCGGAGAGAGAAAACAGACGGTATTCGTAACCGTCACAAGAGGTAAAACCGCAGTATTTACGGGCGATTTCCTCTGTGTCGTACTCGATCGGCATGTGTTGGACCTGTAGAGTTTCCTTGTCTGAGATTCTCAGGGATTACAGAATTTCGATAAGGAACAGGCCCCCCATCACAATGCCGACTATCCTGATGATTACGTCTATGAGAATCAGGCCATGTGTTCGTTTTAGTTATTTTCCCAGCGTGAGTGTTGCCGATTTAGATCCGATATAATTGCACGAAGCCTTTACCTTTATTGTGTCTCCATCCTTTGCCGCGATGTTGTATTCCACGGTGAAGGATCCTTTGTCGGGCTGGCTCTTGTATTCATACACCGAAGCTTTTTCCCCGCTGACGCTGATCAATATTTTTTTGATGTAATGCGTGGCCGGATTTTTTACGGAATGGACGATGGTAACGCTCAGTGTCTGCGTTGCCGCCTCATATTTCAAATCTACACTCTTGGGACCGTGAGCAGATGCCGGTGTCGATAAGAGGAACGTCATGGCCAGAAATATTACTGCCACGAGTAGAGAGACCTCTGTTCTTTTTTTTCTTGCCTTAATCATGTCAAAACCTCCTTTTATCTTTGTTATATTACTGCCACTCATCCACTATATTATAAAACCACATCGTGAACTCATATCTGCTACGTGTGGCGGTGAGCTTCATGAGAATTATTCTCCAGATGTATAGTCGATTCTGTGGGTGGGCGAAATGTAATATCCGGTTTTACAGCGTGATTTCCATATCCTGGCTGACGGCGAAACACTGGAGGGAAGAGTTCTGCCTTGCAATGATCTCTTTACAGTCCTCAACGATTCGATCTACGTCTCCATCGTGCCTGTCCTGATTGTGATGAAAGAGCCCGAACTGTTCAACGCCTGCCTCCATGGCAAGCCTGAGGGCATCGACGTATCTGCTGTGACCCCAGCCCCGGGTATGTTTGTAGTCCTTTTCCGTGTACTCGGCATCGTGAATCAGGAGGGTGGCTCCCTGTGCAAATTTCAGGTAGTCATCATAGTCGAGACCACCCGGGTGCTTGAATGTAAGCTCATTATCGGTGAGAAAGATAAGGATCTTCCCGTCTTCTATGAATTTATATCCGTTCCCCGAGTTAGGGTGGCTCAGGGATATGGGAATTACCTTCATGGAACCGACGGAAAATGTGGATTCGCAGGCGGCCTGGTATGTTATCTCGGCCCGTAAATCTTCATAAGCGACGGGGAAATTCGGGGACGTCATGACACGCGAGATAATTTCTTTGATGGATGCCTGCGCGAAGGGACATCCAAGCATCATGAGACGTGTTTCGCTTTTATAGAGTGGTCTAAAGAAGGGGAACCCCATAAGATGGTCCCAGTGCGCGTGGGTAAAGATCATGTTGTATTCGTAGCGATTCTCGGCAATGAGGCTGTTCCCCAGTCTGCGAATGCCGGAACCTGCGTCTACAATGATGATATCATCGTTTCTTGTCCGGATTTCGATACAGGTGGTATCGCCACCATACTTGAGATATTCTTTCCCCGAAACGGGAATAGAGCCTCTGGAACCCCAGCATCTGAAGATCATATCGCATTCCCTCTGTATAAACTTATCCGTATTGTTCGTTTATCCAGTTTTGGTAGTCCTTGCTTTTTATTCGTTTTATCCACGCATTGTTTTCCAGGTACCATGAGACGGTCTTTTTTATGCCCGACTCGAAGGATTCCCGGGGGAACCAGTTCAACTCAGTGCTCAGTTTTGTGAAGTCTATGGCGTATCTCCGGTCGTGGCCGGGGCGGTCTTTCACAAAGGTGATCAGGTCTCTGCGCGATCGGCTGTCCTTAAGACCTTCGATGCCGTCGAGGATGTCGCAGATCACCTCGACAATTGTGATGTTTTCCATCTCCATATTGCCGCCGATGTTATATGTTTCGCCCCGCCTGCCCGCTTTCATTATCGTCCAGATCGCGTCGCAGTGATCTTTCACGTAGAGCCAGTCTCTGATGTTTTTTCCGTCTCCATAGACGGGCAGCTTTTCCCCATTCAGGGCATTGAGTATCACGAGGGGTATCAGCTTTTCCGGGAATTGATAGGGTCCATAATTGTTGGAACAGTTGGATATGGTGGTCGGCAGCCCGTATGTCTTATTGTATGCCCTGACGAGGTGATCTGAAGACGCCTTGGATGCGGAATAGGGGCTGTTTGGCCGGTAGGGGGTTGTCTCCATGAAGCGCCCCGTTTTACCCAGACTTCCATATACCTCATCGGTGCTTATATGGTGGAAAAGGACAAATGTGTCTATATTGAATCGAGACAGTTCGAGGAGGTTAAATGTCCCCATGATGTTTGTATTTATAAAGGCGTCAGGCCTCTTTATCGACCTGTCGACATGCGATTCTGCCGCGAAGTGACAGACTGCGTCAACTTCATAGCGGGAAAATATCCGCTCCATTTCGACATAATCACATATATCGGCCTTTTTGAAAAGATACCTTCCGGGGTATTTCTCTTCCATACCCTTCAGATTGTCGGGATTACCGGCGTAGGTGAGCGTATCTACGTTTATTATCCTGCCTGAGAAGTCCTCTCGTTTGAGCAGATAGCGGATAAAATTGCTTCCGATAAAGCCGCAACCGCCGGTTACCATGAGATTTTTCATGTGCACCTGTGCCCTCTGTTGAATTGCTGTAAAGATGACCTTTTTGTAACCAAAATTCAACAGCTTGTCAATTAAATACTGAAATCTTGACAAGGCATTGCACTTTTTTCTATACTTGGACAGACCTTGGGAATAGACGTCTCAATCCGGCTATTGAAGCTCCTCGCCCCATGTTGCAGGGAATGTACCCACTGTTCAGTTCAATGCTGCACCCCCTGTGCCGGTTTACAAATCAATATGCAGAGGAAAGGCAAGACATGTTTTTTGATGAACTAATCCGAACCAGCTCAAAACCGATGGATGTTATTCCCTCTGGTGCCTTAAAGGAGGGGGCACCAAAAAACACAATCAAGGCGATTCTCTTTGATGTCTATGGGACGCTATTTATAAGCAGGGCCGGGGATATAAGTATTGCCAGACAGGAATCGGGGTACAAAATGGCGAAAATTGTCGATTTGCTTCGAAGGTACCGTTTGAAAAAAGAGCCCGAGCCATTCCTCGATGAGTTCTTTGGCGCCATTGAACGAAAGAAGGATGAACTGAGAAGCAGGGGGATCGACTATCCTGAAGTGGATATTAAAGAGATCTGGCAGACAATAACGGGCTTCGAAGACAACGAACTGGTTCGGAGATTTGCAATTGAATACGAACTCGTTGTGAATCCTCTCTATCCCATGCCTCGCGCAGAGGAGTTGTTGGCCCTGTGTAAAGAGAAAAGAATTCCCATGGGAATAATATCAAATGCGCAGTTTTATACCCTTCACCTCTTTTCGTCACTGATGGGTGGAAATCTGGAAGATCTGGGATTTTCCAGAGCATTGTTGTTCTTTTCCTATGTTTCCAGATACTGCAAGCCGTCACTTATTTTATTTGAGAGGGCTGCCGAAGCCCTTGCAAAGTGTGGCATAGCGATAGAAAATGCGCTCTATATCGGTAACGATATGCTGAAGGATATATGCCCGGCCCAAAAAACCGGATTTCAGACCGCCCTTTTTGCCGGCGACGGGAGATCCCTAAATATGAGAGAAGACGATGAAAGGATCCGGGGAGTATCACCGGATATGGTAGTCACTGACTTTTCTCAGATCATGGAATTTGTCGGGGAGCAAAAGGCATAGGGAACTCTTCAATCATCACTGTTTCATTTTCTTGATATTGACATACCGGGAATCTTATAGTACCTTCGGTCTGTGTGCTATTTGGTAGATTTTGGAAGTATTTTTATTTTCAGTTTACTCCAGACCACACTTGGTAAAAAGCGAGACAGTAAACATTAATGTCGTAAAGGTTTGTTGAGTCCTTTTTTTATATGTAAGCAGGAGGCTGACATGGATGGTAAGACAAAGCGAACAAGCGTCCTTATTCTTGTTGTTCTGGTAATACTTGCTCTCGTTCTTTTCTTTGGAAGGAACTATTTTTTCCCCGGGGGGAAAGCGGGAATAAACAAAGAACCCCAAAAAGTGCAGGAAACAGACAAAAAAACTGAAGTCACACCACCTCTCACTATAGAGAAAGTACCCCCCCCCGTAGTAGAAGAAAATAAAGAAGAACCCTCTGAAAAATCTGCCGCCTTGCGCAAGCCGCTGAAAGCAAAAAAGAGTGAATATGAAAAGGTGCGCGAAGATGTGGTGATCTTTTTCGATTACCTCGATCATCAGGATTATGTAAAATCCTATAAAATAAAAGGGGGAACCTACGAACATTCAAAAAAACTTATTTCGAAACTTGCAGCCAATCCCCCCGTTGTGTCGGGTGAAACGAAGGACCTCTTCTCCATACTGCGCAATATGGCCCATTTTTTCCGGACATTGAAGCGGGACAATGTATCATTGATAAAAGGCGTTCTCTCCAATGAAAAAGAGATAACAGAACCCTCTATGGATATGTTATTTCAGTGGATTGTCATGGAGACGGAGAGAAAGAACAGAGAGGTAAAGGTTTCCATGGCAAATCTCTATGAGTATGCCGGCTTCTTTCTCAATACCCTGGCTGGCAAGGCCTACCTGGCACGGAGGAACTCCAAGACACGAATACTGGTCACATACTATTCAATCGTAGTTCTCGATATGGCTAACAAAAAGAGGCTGAACCGCCACGGCATAGATATCCTCCCGCCGCTGAATCTTGCCATCGACGATATAAGTAAATACAGTGGTCTGGAGGATAAGAAAAAATATCTCAAGAAGTTGAGAGAGATTAAGAAGGGTTTCAGAAACCGAACCTAGAAGAGAATCCTTTGTGTCTTCTATACCAGATGTTTGGAATCAATCTATAGAGTAACCTCGATAGGGGACCGATGTACTCCTTGTTCCGTTTATCGAACTGACACGCCTCGATTATCAGTTCCCTGATCTCCTGCTTGCTTCCTCCTTCATTGAAGATTTTATATGCGCAGTGAAAGAGGGGGCTGTACATATTTCTCTTTTCCAGGTATCGATGCACATTCTTTATGGTATGCGGGCCTTCGGGCGTCCCGTCTATTTTCCCCAGTACCTTGGTATGAGTTTCTATGGGGTTCCCATCGAATAATTCGTAGAAGAATTTGCCGTATCTGTAATTTTTACTCACCGCCGAGGAGATGGTGACATAGAGGTCTCCCACCCCCGCCTGACTGTGAAAGGCCTGAAAACTCCCTCCCAGAAGCTTTGATAACGATCGTATTTCCACTCCCGATCGGGCAAAGATAGTTCCGGGGATTGAACTGCCGAAATCGAGGCAATCACTGACGCCCTTTATGTTGGCCACAATATTCTTCAAGGCGCCGCAGGCCTCTATTCCCACGGTGTCAAAGTTATAATATGAAGTCAACTCCCTCCTGTTCAGTTTCAATAAATCGTCCTTTACGACCTTTGCTATTTTCTTTTCTCCCGTCACTGTTACGCAGACCGGTTTACCCGTTGCGATATCGACATCGAAAAAGGGTCCCCCTATACAGACCATCTTGTATTTTTGTGTGAGATTGAAGAGGGCATTGTTGATCATCTGGGAGGGTGTAATCAACTCACTTGTCTTTTCATCGGATGTGAGCCCCTTTATAGGTGATATAAGGCAGGTCTTTCCCTTTTTTTTGGCCATTAGTGGTTTTAAATAGTTGAGAAGTTCGGGGAGCCCGTTCATCGTTATCGCCAGGATAATGAAGCTGTTCTCCTCGACGATTCTCTCCAGGTTATTTGTTGCTGAAACCTTTTGTGGTAATCGGGGAACCTTATCGAGGCCTCCCAGCAACTGTGCAAGGCTTTCCGTCAGGTGCTTGGGGTTGAGGCGGGTTTCATTGATCTCCCGGCATAATTCCGCGTCATGATGGTATATGGTAATTTCTTTGTCATCACGTCCAAATTTATAGGCCAGTGAGGTTCCCAGCCGCCCTGCCCCGATTATTGCCAGTTTTGATAAGTCAAATATTTTTGTTTTCTTTATCATGTGAGTGAGTATCCGTCTGGTTACATGAGCTGCTAATCACTTATTGTTAGAGATTATCCTTATCATATTCCTCTGAATATTCCAATATGCAATAGTAACCGTTCACCGTTATCAGCTCACAGTATTTTCAATGAACCATGAAACGGTTTGTAGCATTATGCATATCGATTTCAAGTTTTGTACTCGACTGAACAACAGCGCTCCCATTCCACACTGCCTGCTGCGGAGAGCTTCAATTAATTCTTTTGTTTCCTTCCACATTTACCCCTATCTTCTTTTTTTAATCGTGAACCGATAACAGTAAACCGTGACCGCCTGCAATACATATTTAAAGCACCATGCCCCATGCTTTTCGAAATAGTCACTCAGAGAAGCTGCTTATTGCTACCCCCCCCCCCCCGTTTCTGAGTTCGTGTCTCAAAAAACAGATTGAATTACACTACATGGTATGGTGAAACTGGGATGAGGTAACGAAGGGAGCCCGTAGGGCGACCGGAGTTACCTCATCCTCCGATACAGTGAAAGGAGTATCCCATGAGTGTAAGCCAAAGTAAAGATCAACACATCGACGTATCTTCTGAAAAGAGAAAGAGAAGGAGACCTTTATCCCCTGAGAAAAAAAACGAGTGGGGGTTCGTGGGAACGATAGAGGGTCGGTGGATAGAAGCCGGGCGGAAAGAAGAAATCCTTATCATGATGGAGTGGGCAAAAGAAAAGGGCATATCTGTTACACGAATCTGCGCGTTATTGATGATCAGCCGTAAACGTATTGTCAGGTGGCGGAAAAGATGGAAGAGTAATGAATATCTCCATAATGGCAAACCCGGACCGAAACACCCTATCCACAGACTTTTGCCTGAGGAAAAGCGAGCCGTTTTAGATATGGCCAAAAGAGAAGAATACAGTGACCTGTCCCATCGCACCCTGGCTGTGACAGCCCGGGATAAAATTGATTGATGTCGCCACGGGACGAATTATTTATTCCCGGAACCTTTCCGGTTCTGTAACTGCCTCTGCCTGCGAAGATATCAGGCCCATCCCTGCTGAAGCAGAACTTTTACGCAAGGCGCGGGAGACAGTAAAGACGCAAATTCGCAATGGCAAATAGCGGTGCGTGATCAACGCGTCAAACTCTTATAACCAGAAAGGTCGGCCGGATATGACTAAAAACTGTACTTTAACTCCATGATGAGCCTGTCGTTCCGGGTCCACCTTCCGTAATAACTGTCGTCCTTCCCGTTGAAGAATTCCAGAGCCGTCGTCCATATAAGGCCCTGCATGACCTTATATTCCGATTGTATCCTGTTGTATCGGCCCGCCGGTCTAAATTCGAAATCAGAGATGTACTGAAAGCTCAGGTCCTCGTTGTATTTAAAATTAACACGGGTAAAGATGTTATTATGTCCCAGTCTTCCCTTGCGGGAGCTTTGCGTATACCCCTCGGCATGTTGTTTTTTTGTTATGACTTCGGCTGCGTACTCAATGGTCACATCAATTTTTTCCATGAATATTTTTTTTGCCAGTTCGTCGATGGTGTAGGTAAAACCGCCTACCATACTGATATAGTGGTCGTCCTTCCCGTCATAGCTGAAATTGAAGAGGCTTTCACCATGGAATTCCCATTTTTTATAGGCCGTAGAAAATCCCGCGGCGTAGTTGCCCACCTTAATATTTTCCTTGATGATTACCGTTTTACTTCCCCGCTTTTCCTCCCTCTGGACATAGTATGGGTTGAGACCGTGATAGGCGGAGAAAAAGAGGTCCCAGCCCTTGAGGGTTGTCTTTGCCCGGGAGAAGTATCCCACGCTGTTCATGGATATGGCAGGATAGTCATCCTCAATTTCCTTGCCCGATGTATCGTCTTCGTAGACATCGAAGTCTCCCGAGGTTCCCGACCAGCGCGAATGACCACTGGGTGACTTTCCCGTGCTGAATATGGGGAATATGGCGGCAGTGAAGGTATATTTGTCGTAGTAATAATCCAGCTTTGTTTGCCACATTCCGAAATCTTTTGGGTCTAAGGGGTCGTTGGCGTCGGAGAATCGGTATCGGTCGGCCGGAGAGAAGAGCGTTGAAATCCCGTTCTTAAAGATCTTCTTTCCCACTGTAACGTCATAGGTGTCCTGGAAAAATGAGAGGTATAGCTCATTCACTTCCATGTAGGTGCGCTGCCTGTCGGTGTCCCGCGGCCATTGCGAGATTCCATCGTATGTGTCCTCCTGGGTGCCGGCCTCAAGCCAGCCCGCACAATCGAGACGCAGGGTGTCGTTCCCCGTCCAGGTTTTGAATCTCAGCAATGCCTCCCCGACAGGATTATGTTTATCCAGTTCTTCTCTGTCTTCGGGTTCCCGGAAAAAAACGTGTCCACGGAGCCGAAGACTCCCCTCGAGGTTTTTACCGATCATGGTAAGATATTTAAATTTGTCGTCCTTCTTCTCAACAGCTTCTGCTTCCAGTTCGCCGAAAAGATCAAGGTCGTCGTCTGCTCCTTTTTCCGTTGATATCTCCTCGTCCAGATCGTCGAGGAGGTCCAGATCGTCGGCGGCCATTGCATATTGGAAACCGAAGGTCAGAAAAAGGACCACCCACAGGGCAACGATACATTGTCTCCACTTCATGAATATAAATCCTTTCTGAAATTTATACCGATTCAAATAAAAGTTTATCCGTCTGTGCCAGTCGTATTCCAAGAACCCGGGAGAGATTGAGGAAGAGGCGGCTGGCGATACGGGGATATATCCGCTGAATTCTTCTCAGTCCGTTCCAATCGATCTCCAGATATCGAACTGCTTCCAGTGTACGCACATCGGCGGAACGGGGACCCGGTTCCACAAGGGCTATCTCTCCGAAGATATCGCCGGGGTTCAGTTGTGTGAGGGTGATATCCTTGCCCGTCTTTTCATCTCTTGTGACAACCTCGGCCTTTCCTTCAAGGAGAAGATACATACTGGAACCCTCTTCCCCCTGGGTTACTGCAAGCTCGCCTGCATCTCGTTCCATAACCTTCCCTAAGAGGACCACCCGCTTCATCTGCCACGGTCTCAAGTCTCGGAATAATTCTGCATTCTTGATGACGGCCTGCTGAAGCTGGAGGCCGATCACATCCCAGAGAGTCATCAATTGAGTGGAAGAGAGCAATATGGGTGTGATGAAGAGGTCTCCGATGACGGCAAAGATCATGACGAGCGAAGAAAGAAGGCCAAAACTGATAACGGGCACAAAATTGGAAAATCCCAGAACGGCAAATCCCAGAGACAGGGCGACGGACGTTGAGATAACAGGCCGCACCTCTGAACGGATGCAGACATCAACGGCTTTTTCCTGGCTCTGAAGGATTCGCATTTCGCTATTGTACCTACTCATCAGGTGGATTGTATCATCGACGGCGATGCCGATGGCGATGGCTGCTACCATCGCCGTCCCCGTGTTGAGTGGAATACCGAAGATACCCATGATCCCGAAACTAAGGAAGATGGGGAAGAGATTGGGGATCAGCGACAGGGCCCCGGCCTTCATATTGACGAACAAGACGGACATGATGATAAAGATCAGAATCAGGACAAGTGAAAGAGACTTGGCCTGTCCCTCGGCCATGCTGTCCGCCGCGGTATTGATGAGGATATTCTCACCGGTAAGGCCCCATATAAAGTGCGGATCCAGGGTCGTGTTGATTTCCTTTTCCAGTGCGGTGAGGGTTTCCTTCAGCTCATAGGATGAACTGATGTTGTGCCTGACCAGTATGTTTGCTTCGCTGAAATCGGACGTAATGTAGCGCTCTATTTCATCACGGTGCAGAAAAAGGAGGTATTGGGCTATCAAATCCTTCGAATCGGGCACCGCAAAATACTTTTCATTGCCGTTGTTCATCTCTCTGTGAATCAGCGAAATATCGTCGGCGAGAGACTTTGTTTTGTCAAAGACACCCATACCGGCCATGTGTTTCTGTATCGCTTCGATCTGTTTGAGGTTTTTAGGCTGTTTAAATGCGCCGGGAAATCCGCTGCTGACACGGATAAAAAATGTCTGGGCACCGGAGAGATTGTCATGGAGAACCTGACTACGGCTCCTTATGGACGAGCTCTTTTTAAAGTACCCCAGGAGGTCATTATCTACCTTTACCGCGAAGGTAAAGAGTCCGATAATGACGGCACCTCCGAGAAAGATCGTCAGAATAAAACGTTTATGAGCGATAATCCCGATAATTGCCGTCGCCAGCGATGTGAAGAAGTGATCCATCATGCCCGATTCATGATGCCCTGCACCCTTTACCTTGACGGAGCCGAAGAACCTCAGATAGACGGGGGCCAGCATGCACGTTGCAATCGGGTTGACAAGGAGAGCGAAGGCCGCAACGATACCGAACTGTTTCAACATCGTTATCTGGTTCAACGCTATGGAAAGGAAACCGATGAATGTCGTCATTGAAGTGAGCATGACGGCCGTTCCAACCTTTCCCGCCATGATCTTGATTGCCTCGCTCCTTTGGCCCTGTGTTTCCTCGATGCCTTCGAGATATTCCGAAAGGATATGGATGTCTTCCGTCGATCCTATGACTATGGTCAATGCGGGAACGATAACGGTCAGAACATTAAGGGGAATGTCGACAAATCCCATAAAGCCTGCCGTCCATATGATGCTGGTGCCGGCGGTCAGCATCGGCAGCAAGGCGCCGCTGGCTGAACGCATGGAAATGACCAGCGTGAGCAGAAGGACTAAGGCGGCCAGCGGTACCAGCTTAACCGTGTCGCCGAGGATATTTTCCGTTATCAGGCGACGGGTATAGGAAAGACCGATCTGGAATATAGTGTCGAATTGATCATCGTAGGAGTTCATTATCTTGTCGACTGCCCGTGAAAACTTGAGGTTGAATTCCGGATCGCTGGGATCTTTGTCGACAAAGAGATTTATCGCCGTCGCTGTGCCATTGTTCGATATGAGGCTGTCACGGAAGATGGGGTTTCTCAGGGCGTCCACCCGTATCTTTTCCGCCTCTTCCATTGTTTCCGGTGGCCATTCTATGAGCGGGTTTGTTTCCAGGCCCCCGTCAACCCCCTTGAAATTGGTGACGGAATAGAGGCTTTCTACCTTGCTGACACCCTTTAATTCTTCGAATTTGAAGACAAGATCATCGAGAGCTTTTAATTTTTCAGGGGTGAAAAGTTTTTTGTCCTCTATGAAAATGACGGTGATATTGTCGGTTCCAAACTTTTTCAGGGTCTTGTGGTAATAGTCCTGAGCCGGATCGCCCTGGATCATCATTCCCTCTGTAGATGCATCAACACGAATGTTGAGGGCACCGTACAGGGCAACCACGGTAACCATTATGACAGACAGGATTACAATCCACGGATGAGATTGACTCCATAATAAAAATTTGCGCATCCTACAACCCTCAGGGAATCATCTTGTGTTATGCTGTTTATCAGTTTTCAGAACATGAGTATGAGCGGCACCTTCGCCTGCTTCCTATTGCGTGTGTTTTCCCGAGAGAATATAACGCTCGGTGAAGACCAAATCCTTGAGATCAACATTGATCTTTCTATCTTTAATGCTCGTTACCGTCTTATGCTTTCTTCGCAGCTGGTCCATCAGAGTCTGCTTCGCCCGCCATACCGTTCCCGATACATTTTCCATTTTGTAGTTGGTCTGAACCTTTTGCAGCCTGCTCCTGCGATCGTAAAATTCTACCTTGAGGGTATAGAGATGTTCCTTTTCAATCCACATAATGCGTTTGGAATACCCACTCTCCCTCTTTTTCTTATCATTGACAGGAATGGCTTCGATAACGTAGCATTCAGAGACGTTCTTTCTCAGTTTAAGTTTTTCAGTACGGAGGATTGTGTAGTTGAAGGTTTTAAGATCTTCCGGTTCCATATCTTCGTACGTGAAGTCCGTACCCATAAAATAATTCTTTTTACTCCCCTTGGCGATGCGCTGCATTTTTTTCTGTGCCGGCAGATAAAGCCACTGGTCGTTTTCCCTGTCCTCCTGTTCCCAGGTAAGGAGGGCGGTCCCCTTGATATCGGCAGGTGAAAGAAATACAACGAGATATCGGTATAAATCATCCCCCACTTCTTTGGCATATCGTTTTACGTTGCGTTTTTCCTTGTTCCCATCCTTGTCGACGAGCAGCATAATCTCGTCACCGATTTCACTCTTCACCTTATGCAGCTCTTTCTGTTTTTCCATGACATCACGGCCCGTCATTTCCGCCGCCTGGGCCATAAAGGGAATAATAAGCCACAGTAATACCAAACAGGCAATCCAGTATTTTCTTATCATGTAATTTCTCCTTCATAATTTTGTTAACGCGGATATACCGTGCTATTTTTTTGTAATTTAAAGGGCTTTTGACAACCTTGGCGTGCTTAAAAAGTTTACTATACGGAATATGAAATTTCCTGTCAAGATCAAAGAGTTGCGAATCTCAGCCGATGAAGGGTGATAGATCATAAGTTATTCTCAATGTTTATTCATGGGGCTTGAGGATTGACTGCCCCAATAAAGGCCACCACCGGGAGCGCAATGAGAGAATCCTTCTTCCCCCAAGAATATTTTTGGTATTTTCTGCTTCCTGCGTACTTTTTATACGTTTGGCACCCCGACACATTTCCGCCATAATTATCGACGCCCCGTATCATATGGTGCTGTCAGTATTCCATTGACTCACACGGTCGTTTTTCTTATACCTCCGTCACGAAAAATAAGGTCTTATCGGGTGTACGCATAAGCTGTATAAGATTAGTCGCGAGAAATGAATGTCAGCCACTGTTCTTCTTTTAATCCCTACCTCGATAACGGGGAGAGAACGTTCGCTTTCAGGAGGTGATAATTTTCATGTCCAGTAAAACGGTTTTGAAAATACATTTATGTTTCATCCTATGCCTGTTGCTCTTAATGACAGGATGTGCCACGTCTTTAATAAATGCCGTAGAAAAAGGTGATATTACTGCTGTCAAAAACCTTTAATGACGTTTTCCAAATAGGATCGCCAGAAGCCGTACTGCCGGGAGAAATGGTCGTCATAGATCTGAAGAAAGGT
>CAYMYS010000014.1:0-40019 GCA_964394725.1 uncultured Syntrophaceae bacterium | reverse complement strand
ACGATTATGGGCAAGGTGTTACAGTGACCGGTTTTTTGATAATTTACCAAAAATACGTGTCAAGAACTTTTTTCAAAGAACACAAAAAAATTATGCTGAATAGTTACAAAAAAGGTAACGAAGAAGTATGGGTTCTTCTTCTGCAACTAAATTGGAGAAGATCCATATTTTTATTGACATTCACCGTATAAAAGTATAGCTTACCGTCGTAGAAAAGGAAGTTATATTACGTTACGCTATGATTAGAAGAGACCTTATATCCACCATTATAATTAGTATTATCATAGGAAGGGCATACGAGTATGGCCTGATGATGGGATAAGATTCTGTAAAATAGAAAATATAAAATCCGTTATCAGGGAACTGGTAGCGGATTTTTTTTGAAAGGCACTGATTGTTATGAAAGATTGGGATGTTTTGATCTACGATACTACGTTGAGAGACGGAACGCAGGGCGAGCAGGTCAGTTTTTCTGCTGAGGAAAAGATGAAGATTGCCGAAAGGCTCGATGCTGCGGGATTTCACTATATAGAGGGGGGGTGGCCGGGCTCCAATCCGAAAGACATCAGATTTTTCAATCTGGCAAAGGAAAAGGTATTTAAAAATGCCCGTCTTACAGCCTTTGGGAGTACCATAAAACCGGGCACCGATCCCGCTACATGTCCCAATGTACAGGCACTGCTGGAGGCGGACACACCTACAGTGGCAATTTTCGGGAAAAGCTGGGATCTCCACGCCGAAGAAATCCTGGGGATTTCTCTCGAAGAGAATCTTTCAATCATTCGTGACACCGTTGCCTACGTGAAGTCAAAGGGTAAAGAGGTTATCTTTGATGGAGAACATTTTTTTGACGGATATAAACATAATTCTGCCTATGCCATGAAGACTATAGAAACGGCAATGTCTGCGGGGGCCGACATGGCGGTGTTATGCGATACCAATGGCGGGACGCTTACCTGGGAGCTTGTCAGCATCATCAAGGAGGTTACCTCTTCCATTTCCCCCGAGTCCTTGGGAATTCATGCACACAATGACTGCGGCCTTGCCGTTGCAAATTCCCTTTATGCCGTTAATTGCGGATTGAAGATGGTTCAGGGGTCCATCAACGGTTACGGGGAGAGATGTGGAAATGCCGATCTGATTTCCCTCATTGGAAACCTGGTCGTTAAGATGGAGAAACGGTGCTTGCCCGCCCAGTCAATTAGTAATCTGACGAAACTCTCCCGCTATGTGAGCGATGTAGCCAATACTCCTCCTCTTAAGACGAGACCCTTTACAGGTAAGAGCGCCTTTGCACATAAGGGGGGAGTCCATGTGAGTGCGATTTTGAAAAATCCCGTGGCCTACGAGCATACTGATCCCGAGATTGTGGGGAATAAACGCAGAGTCATCGTCTCCGATCTGGCAGGCAGGAGTAATATACAGTACAAGGCAAAGGAATTTGGTATCGATCTCGGAGACAATGATGCAGTGAGCAGGAAAGTCGTCGCGGAGATAAAGAAGATGGAGGACCGGGGGTACCAGTTTGATTCGGCCGACGGTTCTCTTTCGCTGTTGATAAAAAAGGCGGTGGGAGACTTCGAGGAACCCTTCTCACTGGTGTCTTTCCGCGTGATAGATGAGAAATTGAAGAACGACGCCTCCAATTCGCAGGCCACGATCAAGGTGTCCGTGGGAAAGGATGATGAGATAACGGCCGCCGAGGGGAATGGCCCCGTCAATGCACTCGATAATGCCCTTCGTAAGGCATTGAGTAAGTTTTACCCCGCCGTTAATGAAATGAGTCTCGTTGATTTCAAGGTAAGAATTCTGGAAGGTGCCGAAGGAACAGCGGCCAAGGTGAGGGTACTGCTCGAATCGAGGGACAAGGATGAACTCTGGACTACTATCGGCGTTTCGACAAATATTATCGAAGCGAGCTGGCACGCCCTGGTGGACAGTGTCCAGTATAAATTGAGTAAGGAAAAAAATAATTGACATTGCTACTGTTTTACATTATGAGTGACACATATTTTGTATATGAGGGGTTTTGAAGAGACAATGTCGAGCGGTGTGGAAAGAGGTTTATTGAATTTGAGAGGGCTATTGTGCTTGTGCCTTACCGGTGTATCACACCTACCGCTTGTTGTTTTTAGGAGAGAAAAATAACCCTGTAAAAAACGTAACCTAAAGGCCATGAGCGGAGAGTTCATGGCCTTTTTTTGTTTGAAGGGAGGAAAAAAGCATTATGAAGCCGAAAAAAGACACAGTCTATATCTTTGACACCACACTGAGAGATGGAGAACAATCTCCGGGTTTTAGTATGAATCTCGATGAAAAACTGCGCTTTGCCAAACGATTGGAGAAACTGGGAGTGGATATTATCGAGGCGGGTTTTCCGGTGGCCTCGGAGGGTGATTTCCAATCGGTACAGGAGATTGCACGAAAAATCAGGAAACCCCAGATTGCCGCGCTTGCGAGGATAAGCCTGTCCGATATTGATCGTGCATGGGAGTCGGTGAAGGATGCCGCGCATCCGAGGATTCATACCTTTACCTCTTCTTCTGACATACATATCAAATATATGCTGAAAAAGACGAGGGAGCAGGTCCTGAAAGATGCCTGTAACGGTGTCCGGCACGCATGCAGCTTTACGAAAAATGTTGAATTCTCGGCACAGGATGCGACAAGAACGGACAGAGACTACCTCTGTGACATGGTGGAAGCCGTCATCGCCGCGGGGGCGACGACAGTCAACATACCCGATACCGTGGGATATGCCCTCCCCGACGAATTCGGTGGCGTGATAGCCTATCTTTTTGAGAAGGTCAGTAATATCGATGATGCGATTATAGCGGTTCACTGCCATGATGACCTGGGGCTGGCTGTGGCAAATTCTCTCTTCGCCATAAAAAATGGCGCCCGACAGGTTGAATGTACCATAAATGGCATCGGCGAACGGGCGGGGAATGCGTCACTGGAAGAGATTGTCATGGCCCTCCGGACGAGAAAAGATCTCATGGGACTGGAAACCAATATCAAGGCGGAGAATATTTACCGGACGTCGCGACTCTTGACGGACATAACGGGTATATCCGTCCAACCAAACAAGGCCATCGTGGGGGCGAATGCCTTCGCCCATGAATCGGGTATTCATCAGGACGGCCTCATTAAGGAGAAATCGACCTATGAGATCATGACTCCCCAGACAGTGGGCGTGACGGACACCCATATGGTTCTGGGAAAACATTCAGGGCGTCATGCCATCAAGGAACGTATGAATAAAATCGGATACACCTTGAGCGCAGAAGAGATAGATAAAGTATTCAAGCGCTTCAAGGAACTGGCCGATGTCAAAAAGGAGATATTTGATGAAGACATGGAGGCCATTGTCGCTGATGTCCTGTTCAGAAAGAACGATACCTACAAGCTGCTCTATCTCAATGTTGTCAGTGGAAATGCCGCGATTCCAACAGCGACGGTGAAGATGGAGGTGAATGGAGAAATTCGTCAGGATGCCGATTTTGGTGTCGGTCCCATCGATTCGACCTTTGCCGTGATCAAGAAGATTACAGGAACGAACAATCCCCTTCTCAAATACAGGGTCAATGCAATCACCGGTGGAACGGATGCCCAGGGTATTGTTACGGTGCAGTTGCAATATGATAGTCGCATCGTAACGGGCAGGGGTACCGATCCCGACATAATTGTGGCATCTGCAAAGGCATATATAAATGCACTGAACAGGCTCGAGTCGTTGAAGGAATATGATCAAGGGAGGAATGCATAAACCTTCAGTGCCGACAGGCATAGAAAAAATAAAAATATCAGATAGATCTTTTCTCTGTAGGATATGGAAGAGATGTTTTATGTTGAGATAAAGTATAGGATTTAGTACAGTAACTGCATTAATACTGGAATACTATTCGAGGAGATCAAATATGCCTATGACGATTACTGAAAAAATCCTTGCCTATCATGCGAGGGTTGAGAAGGTTTCTCCGGGAGACCTGATTGAGGCCACTGTGGATGTGGCCCTGGCAAATGATGTCACTGCGCCGCTTGCCATTGAAGTATTTAAAGACATTGGGGTGAAAGAGGTTTTCGATAGGGGAAAGGTTGTCCTTGTGGCAGATCATTTTGTGCCGAATAAAGACATTGCGTCGGCGGAGCAGGTAAAGCGTATGCGCAACTTTGCCAGGAGCCAGAATATAGAGCATTATTATGAGGGGGGTGACGTAGGGATTGAACACATCCTGCTTCCCGAGAAGGGGATTGTTTTGCCCGGCCAGTTAGTTATAGGTGCAGACAGCCACACCTGTACCTATGGTGCATTGGGGGCATTTTCAACAGGCGTAGGGAGTACGGACCTTGGAGCCGTCATGGTTACCGGCGATATATGGCTGAGGGTTCCCCCCACGATCAAGATTGACTATGAAGGAACACTGTTGCCGGGGGTCAAGGGTAAGGATCTGATACTCTACACAATCGGGCTCTTGGGCGTTGAAGGCGCACTCTACTCGGCATTGGAATTTTCAGGGGAAGCAATAAAGAATCTGCCCATGTGCCAGCGATTTACCATGGCGAACATGGCGATAGAGGCCGGCGCTAAAAACGGCATCATAGAACCCGATGAAACAACGCTTGCCTTTGTAGCGGAAAGATCCCCTTCGAAACCGATGGTTTTCAAGAGCGACGACGATGCAGTTTATGAAAAGGTCATCAAGATCGATGTGGAAAAAATTGAGCCGCAGGTTGCCTTTCCCCATTTACCATCGAACGTACGACCTATATCGGAAGTTGGCACTGTCCCTATCGATCAGGCATTCATTGGGTCATGTACCAACGGCTGGCTTGAGGACCTTCGTGATGCTGCTCAGATACTGAAGGGTAGAAGAGCGGCACGGGATGTCAGGTTAATTGTCATACCGGGATCACCAAGTATATTGAAGGCGGCAATCAAGGAAGGTATCATTGAAACCTTCCTCGATGCGGGAGCAGTTATCGGTCCTCCCTGCTGTGGCCCCTGTCTTGGAGGGCACATGGGTATTCTTGCAAAGGGCGAGAGGGCTATCTCCACAACGAATCGAAATTTTGTGGGAAGGATGGGGCATCCTGAAAGTGAGGTATACCTTTCAAATCCCATTATTGCCGCATCTTCGGCTGTTCTTGGCAGAGTTGGAGGCCCCGAAGACCTCTAATCCTTCATGCAGAAGAGAGTATAAGTATAGGTGTACACGATCAATGAAGGGTCCTGCCGGACTCTTTGCCTTGGAGTACAGATTAAAGAGTGAAGAGGTCCTCCAAAAGTGTGGAATTTTTCAGGACTTCGTTCGATAGATTTTATGGGAAGCGGACAGAGAAGTGGGAGATTCACCGCAAGCTAATGCGGGGAGCTTCAATACTGCTATCGTGAAAGGGTAAAAAGAATGAAGATCGAAGGCAAGATATGGAAATTTGCAGATAATATTGATACTGACTTGATAATTCCAGCCAGATATCTTAATGTTTCAGACGGGCCGGAGTTGGCCAAGAGTTGTTTTGCAGATCACAGACCGGAATTTTCTGGTACTGTTGCCGTTGGAGACGTTATCGTTGCGGGGAGGAATTTCGGTTGTGGGTCCTCTCGCGAGCATGCCCCCCTTGCAATCAAATCAGCGGGTATAAGCATTGTAATAGCAAGGAGCTTCGCCAGAATATTTTATAGAAACGCCTTTAATATCGGTCTGCCGCTGCTGGAATGCGATGAAGCCTATGATGGTCTGGCAGATGGTGAGAGGGCTCTCATTGACACTGTTACCGGTGAAATCGGTGATGTTAAGGGGGAATTTTTTAACGCAAAGCCTATCCCCGAGTTTATGAGGAAACTTGTTGAAGCGGGGAGCCTTGTCAATTATATAAAGGAAGTCAAATTGAAAAAATGAATTGATTCAGAGGGGCGGTAAGGATTCTCTCGTGGATTAGAAGCAAAAATTGTTTCAAATGGAGATGAAAAAATATGAAGGAATATAATATAGGTGTGATCCCGGGAGACGGCACGGGACCTGAGGTGGTTGCCGAGGCGGTAAAGGCAATGAAGGCCCTTTCCGATATTGGCGGCCCCAGGTTCAACCTGACCTATTATGATATAGGTGGAGACAGATATCTTAAAACGGGAGACCTGCTCCCCGAATCTGTTGCGAAAGAACTGAGCGAGATGGACTCAAGTCTTCTGGGAGCGATCGGCCATCCCGATGTCAAGCCGGGCATCCTCGAAAAAAATATTTTGTTGAAACTGCGCTTTGATCTGGATCTCTATATTAATTTGAGACCCGTTGTTTTGCTGCCCGGTGTCTATACACCTCTCAAGGATAAGGGTCCCGAGGAAATCAATTTTGTCATAGTAAGGGAAAATACGGAAGGTCTCTATGCAGGCGCCGGCGGTTCTCTGAAAAAAGGAACTGCCGACGAAGTGGCCGTTCAGGAATCAATCAACACGAGAAAAGGGGTGGAACGCTGTATCCGATATGCCTTTGAGTATTGCACAAAGAGGAACAAGGAAAGAAAACTGACCCTCTGCGGCAAGACCAACGTCTTGACCTATGCCTTCGATCTGTGGGATCGTGCCTTTCATGAAGTCGGCACGGAATATCCCGATATAGAAAAAAATTATGCCCACGTAGATGCGATCTGTATGTGGATGGTCAAGAACCCTGAGTTCTTTGATGTCATTGTAACTGATAACCTCTTCGGTGATATCATTACCGATCTGGGCGCCATGATTCAGGGTGGCATGGGGATAGCGGCGGGAGGTAACATAAACCCCGAAGGAACGGGTGTCTTTGAGCCTATTGGAGGGTCTGCGCCCAAGTACATGGGGCTGAACAAGATAAATCCGATGGCGGCGATATACTCTGTTCAGATGATGCTTGAACATCTGAATGAGGGTGATGCTGCGGAAAAACTTCAGAGGGTAATCAAGAAAGTGGCCAAAAACGATCTAAAGAGCATGGATGCCGGAAGAATGGGATTCGGAACTAAAGAGGTGGGAGATCTGGTAGTCAATTATATAAAGAATGCATAGTATCTTTTTTTAACTATGATGGTCCGGTAAAAAGTCATTTTTCTCGCTTAATGACCATTCCGGGGATGCTTTCGGTGTGTGGATAAAAATCTAAAACTCGTGCTAACGCACTCAAACAATTAGATTTTCTTAACGCCAATCACCGCTATCATCTGTTTCCCGAAATGTTCAAATCCGCTCGGAAATGACTTTTTACCGATTTGTCAATTATTGATGCTTCATCGATATTCTGATGAGTGAGAGGTGAACTGTCATGACAGTAAAGGGGAACGGGTGTTAATGAAATGGATTGCCTGTCAATAGAAAATTCATCTCCAGAAGTGAGCTTTGCAGGGCATCTTAAAAATCTCACTCAAATAGGAAAGGCCCTTTCGGCAGAGAGAAATATTGACCGCCTTCTCGAAATGATTGTCGATGAGGCCAGGAGCTTTACCAATTCCGACGGCGGTACCCTCTATATAGTAGACGAAGAGAGGAAGACCCTTCAGTTTGCCATCATTCAGAACGATTCACTGGAGGTAAGAATGGGGGGGACGGCGGAGAAGATCACCTGGCCGCCGGTAAAATTATATAACGAAGACGAAACCCCCAATTACGCCAATGTGTCTTCCTATGCGGCACTGTCGGGAGAGGTCGTCAATATCTCCGATGTCTATCATGCGGAAAAGTTTGATTTCGAGGGGACCCGAAATTTTGATGCACAGACGGGGTACCGGTCTCAGTCAATGCTCGTGGTCCCCATGAGAAATCATGAAAATGACATTATCGGCGTCCTTCAACTGCTCAACTCCCAGGATACGTCGACAGGAAAGGTAACCTCCTTTTCCATAGAGTATCAGAGACTGACGGAATCTCTCGCCTCGCAGGCGGCCGTTGCCCTGACCAATAATATTCTTATCAAGGATCTTGAAACCCTCTTCGAATCCCTTATCAAGGTAATTGCAACGGCTATCGACGAAAAATCTCCCTACACGGGGAATCATGGGCGGCGTGTCGTCGATCTGACAATGAGAATCGCCAAAGAGGTTAACAGGGCAAAGGATAATCATTTTAAGGATATTCATTTTAACAAGAACCAGATGAATGAACTCCGTATTGCCGCTTGGCTTCATGACGTGGGGAAGGTGGCTGTCCCTGAATATGTGATGGACAAGGCAACAAAGCTGGAGTCTATCTATGATGGGATAGAGTTAGTGAAGACCCGTATCGAGGTGCTCAAAAGAGATATCGCGATCAAATACTCCAGACCCGATGAGGCCGAAGGGAAAATACTGTATGCAGATGTGACTCCCAATGGGCATGAAGGGGAGATAGAAAGTCTGAAGGATGATTTAGACTTTCTTGAACGTATAAACAATGCGTCGGAATATTTATCCGATGAAGATCTCCAGCGGGTACAAACCATTGCCAAAAGAAAATGGTCAATAAATGGGAAAGAGGTGAATTTCCTCACCGACGATGAGGTCGATAATCTGTCGGTACGAAGCGGAACCCTGAATGACAGGGAGCGGGATATAATAAACAGTCATACGACGATCGCTTACAAGATGCTGTCACAGATACCATTCCCCAAAAAATTGAAGAATGTTCCCTTTTTTGCCACCTCTCATCACGAACGACTCAATGGTGAAGGTTATCCGAACGGAATAAAGGGGGATGAAATTCCACTCCAGGCAAGGATACTTGCCTTTGCCGATGTCTTTGAGGCACTTACGGCCAGCGACCGTCCCTATAGAAAGGGGAACACGCTGTCCCAGGCAATAAAGATACTCGGCTTCATGGTTAAGGACAGGCACCTTGATGCACACCTCTTTGACCTTTTTATGAAGGAAAAAATCTATCTGGAATACGCAAAAAGGGAACTTGACCCCGAGCAGATCGACGAAGAAATATAAGAGGCCCTAACCCTTGAACCCTAATAAGGATTAGGCGTTCCATCCTTGAAGAAAGAGAAACTGTTTCCCGCTGTCTGGTGCAGCTTGTAGCGAATCCCTCTATTCTTCATAGCCAGTAACAGCTCATCCTGGAAGTCGAGTTTATTTCCCTGGTAGTTGACGTCAATCTGAAAATAGTCTGAAGTCTGGTTACGAACCTGTCTATTCTTGAATCCCGACAGTCCTCCTATAACATCAACGATGGCATAGACTTCATTTTCGGAGAAATTCCTGAAATGGAGGTCGAAGCGTGTTCCCGCGTGCACGGACCGTTCGAAATAAGCCAGTGTGTCTCCGATGAGGGCATCGGCGATGGCCTTGCCTAATTTGTCTGCGGCATTTGATGCATGCATGTCATCGTAATACTGTCCCGCGTTCCTGATTGTTTTTACGTAGATGTCACCCGATTTCTGGGCTATAAGATCGGCAGTTGCGGGAGCAACGGCCCGCAGGGAAAGCTCTACCAGGACGCCGCCGAAGTATCTGTTTCCTCCTCCCACCTGTGTGGCCGCATGGACATCGTATACGAGGAGAAGATCCGCTTGCTGCTTTCTTGCCAGCCTGGAAAGATCACCCATGCCCACATTTATCTGTCCTCCCCCTTCGATTTGACTGTACACGTTGTCGGTAAACATCCTGTCCAGTACGACAAATCCTTTGCGCGCAAAGACTCCGGTAATAGCATGTTCGGCGGAACTGACGACACGTGAATTCCGGTAGGCGGAGCTTCCCGTTTCCGGGATATAGAGGGCCATAAAGCGGGGATTTCCAACCTGTTCCATCAGTATGCCGATTGCCCGCAAATCCTTTTCTATGGAACTTGTCTGTACATCCGCCTTGATCTCCACTGTATAGATCGAGCCGTCGGGGGAGATGCCCTCGGTCATAACTTCATACCTGGTCACGTATCCGCTCGCCCGCGAGTAGATCTTGTCTGAGAGGACTTCAAAGTTTTCGACACTGGTTTGGGAATCGATGAGGGTTCCAACACCCCGTTCTACGGCCGCCCTCTGGGCCAGTTGAATGGCCATGGCCTTCGCCTTTACCAGGTTTCCATCCAGAATAATTGCCTGACCGGGAGCGTTGACCGTTTCTCCAGAGACGGGGAATGGGAAAAGGATGAGTATTGCAAATAGAATAAATAAAGAGAAGAGTTTTCTGTTGAATCGCTTCATCGTAATACCTTCTGATTAATATATCCGGATGGCGCCGCTCTCGTTTTCCTTATTGGTCGGCGTCTTCTCTATCTGTTTTTTCTGCATGTCATATTTCTGTCGATCTTTGATACTGTTATTTACACGCGCAACGGCATCCATGTACATGTCCTTGTCTTCCAGAGTCAGGGCCTTTTTATACATATCCTTCGCCGTGCAGAGACTTTCAAAATCTCCGAAGCTTTCGTAGGCCACTCCTATGTTGTAATGGACGGCGGCATTGTCAGGTTCTGTCTTGATCACTTCGTTCCACAGTTCGAGCGCCTCTTCCCACAGCCCCCTGGTGGCGAATTCGATACCTCTTTGCATCGTTTCATTGCCACCGAATCCCATGGTGCCCCCTTTATCGAACTGAATCATTGTTGCTATCTTTGTGGGAGAAATCTTTTTGACGAGTTCCTTTGCCACCTTTTTTGACAGATCGTTTATCGTCGCGTCCATGGCAGGGAGACTGCTCAGTTTTTTCCCGAAGAAGGAGTTTTCTTCATTCCCTCCGAATTTTTCGTTGTATGTTTCAGTTACCTTTCCCGTAGCGACTATCTGTTTTGTGCTGAGGTTGAAGAGTTTGAAGTGTGCCGTCAGGGAGCCTTGGCGGATTATATAGGGGACCGGCTTGAGTACCGTTTTCATAATCTCCACATCCACCCATTTGCCGAAAATATTTTTTTTCTTCCGATAACGGCCCGTACCCTCTTCCATGGGAACCTGGTCAGTCCCTCTCATATCGTTTAGGCTCGCTGTTGCCAAGCCGGTGACTACTCCATCGGCATGGAGTTCTTCCAGGACGGGCATTAATCGTGGATCATCTATCTGGTCGTAGATTACCTTATCCAGGGCAAGGGTATTGCTTGGATCAATGAGATTGAAATGCTCAACTTCGGCAAGTTTGGCATAAAAGTCGCTGCGGATCATTTCACCGTAGGGACCGCCGAATTTCAAAATTCCAAGGTTTTGTATGTCGCCAACAGAGATTTCAGCCGGTCTTATCTTTTGGATTGTAGCCCTGGTTGCGCAACCGGAAATAAAAAAACCTAAAATCAATGTCAGTGCTATCCAGAATATCGACCTGAAAATGATTCCTCTTTGGTACATATTACCCTCCTATTGGCACGATATAGCCGAATAGTAACACTATTTCACAGTATAATTCCAGACATTTTTAAGTGCGATGCCATTATAGATGTCATTCCTCTGGCCATGAGGAGGAAATGAACGTTTTACTCTCCCGTTTTATCTTTTTGGTACAGAAACAAACCTCTGAAAGGCAAAATATGTTGACAGCATTTTAAAAAGATTATAAATTACTCATTTTATCAAGATATTAATTATTTACATACGGTTAGTATATAGTTACCTTTCTTGTGGGGGCGGTATCGAAATGTTGCTCAGTATTAACAGTGAAAATCCTCAGATGCGGTTGATTAGAAGGGCCGTTCAGAAGCTGAATGAGGGGGGCATAATCGTCTATCCGACGGATACGGTGTATGGTATAGGATGCGACCTTTTGAACAAGAGGGGGATCGAAAAGATCTATGAGATCAAGAAGAGGAGCAAAAAGCAGCCATTCAGTATAGTCTGTTCCGACCTCAGTGATATCAGCAACTACGCAGTTGTTTCCAACTATGCCTATAAGGTGATGAAGCGTTATTTGCCGGGGCCATATACATTTGTTCTGGAGGCATCCAGACTCGTTCCAAAGATACTGTTGCCGAAGAGGAAGATGGTAGGTATCAGGGTTCCCGATAACCGGATTTGTCTCGACATTGTAAGGGAGTTTGGCCGTCCGATTATCAGCACCAGTGTAACGACAGAAGAGGGCGAAATAATGGTTGATCCATTTGAGATGGAAGAAAAATTCAAGAATTGCATTGATTTATTTGTTGACGGGGGTATAATTGCTTCAGAATTATCGAGCGTTGTAAGTCTTGTGGACGATGTGCCCGAGGTGATCAGGGCCGGAAGGGGAGATGTGAGTACCTTTCAATAAAGGAAGAGGGTGTTGTTGTGTCTAAGAAGATGCTTATAAATACGATAGATGAAGAAGAGAGTAGGATGGCCATTGTAGAAGATGGCCGGTTGAAGGAATATGACATAAAAATGTCGGTCAAAGAGCCGACAACGGGAAACATCTATAAGGGAACAGTCAAGAAGGTGGAACGGGGCCTGCGAGCGGCCTTTGTAGATTATGGCGTGAAGAAGAATGGCTTTCTCCCCCTCCACGATGTCAGTCCCGAATATATGGATGAAAAGAACGGCAAGCTCTCTGTGGGTCAGGAAATCCTGGTGAAGGTTTTGAGGGAAGAGAAGGGCAATAAGGGTGCTATGCTGACTACATATATATCCCTCCCCGGCCGCTATATTGTTCTGATGCCCAACAAGGCGAGTACCGGAATATCTCGCAAGATAGAAGACGAGAATGACCGAAAGAGACTGAAGGAGTTGATGGGGCAGCTGATCAAAGAGGAAGGCACAGGCTTTATTATCCGAACTGCCGGTATGAACCGGACGAAACAGGAATTGACTCGTGACTATCAGATGCTCATGAGGTTGTTGAAAGACCTGAGAAAGAAGGCTGCCAATGTTTCCGCACCGGCACTCATCTATCGCGAGAGTGATTTTGCAGTAAAGGCATTCAGGGATTACTATACATCGGATATCGATGAGATACTTGTCGACAATGTAGATACATACAGGAAAATGAGGGAATACTGCCGGACTGTTTCTCCGAGACATGTCAAGATGATAAAACCCTACAAAGATGAAACCCCCATATTTGACCAGTACGAAATAGAAGATCAGATCAAGGCCATATATCAGGAACGGGTGAATATGAAATCGGGGGCCTACCTTGTTATAAATCCAACGGAGGCAATGACTACAATCGATGTGAATTCGGGACGTGCATCAAGCCGACGTGATGTGGAAGAGACTGCATACAGGACCAACCTGGAGGCGGCGAAGGAAATAGCACGGCAACTCCGATTGAGAGACCTGGGGGGGCTCATCGTAATCGATTATATCGATATGAGGGAACAGCGGCATAACGCGGAGATAGAAAAGACATTAAAAGATGCCCTCAGCGTTGACAGGTCGAGGATACAACTGGCAAAGATATCGAAGTTTGGAATGCTTGAACTCTCCCGTCAAAAGAAGCAATCGACGATACAGGAAATCAGTTATGCACTCTGCCCGCACTGCGGGGGGAGTGGAATGAGACCATCGATAGAGTACATGGCCCTTAATACCTACCGCAGGATCAAATCGGAAGCGGTAAAGGGGGTCGCCGCCTCAATAAAGATAGTTCTCCCCTACGAGGTGAGCAATTATCTGGTCAATCAAAAGAGGAAAGAACTGAGTAATCTTGAAAGTATGTATGACATATCTCTGCACATTGCCGGACAATCTGATATGGTCTGGGGCGAGTCTCAATTTGAGATTGTCAAGAAACCGGTGGATGTATTGAACGATGTGGTGATGGCAGAAGAGGCGTTGTCGGAAGTTGCGGAACAGAAACCTGCCGAGACGGCATCCGCCAAAGGGTCTGAAACGCCGAGGCGGAGGAGATCGAGGCCATACAGGCAGAGAAGGACCGGTCAGAAGGTTGTGGAGGCTCAGACTGAAGATCAAGCGCAAGCAGGGGCGTCCCCGGAAACAGAAGAAAAGGGAACTGAGGAACAGCAGTCTTCAAAGCTCATGAAGAGCGTTATAAATAAAGTATATGGCCTCTTTAAACCCTGAGAACAGTCTGCGCTTCTTCGGTTTTTTCTAACTGTATTACATGGGTATCAGGAAGAGGACCCCAGTTCCTTGGATCGCCGTGTTGCCACCTCTACTGCGGTCATAAGCGTGGATCTCAGCTTTCCATCTTCCAGGGCCTTCAGGCCGGCTATGGTGGTTCCCCCCGGGGATGTGACCATATCCTTTAACTGGGCCGGGTGTTTTCCGCTTTCGATGCAGAGTTTGGCTGCTCCCAGAAGTGTCTGTGCGGCTAATTTCAGGGAGGTATCTCTCGCCAATCCCATATTGACTCCTCCATCTGAAAGGGCCTCGATGATGGTGAAGACATAGGCGGGGCCGCTTCCGCTGAGACCGGTGACTGCGTCGATGAGATCTTCCTTTACGGTGACAGAGATTCCGATGGAATCGAATATCTGCTGTGCAATGCCCAGTTCCTCAGCCGTTACATGTTTTCCCCCTGCAATTGCCGCTGCGCCTTCACCAATGAGGGCAGGTGTGTTGGGCATGACCCTGATTACATGAATCCCCTTGCCAAGATAATCTTCTATGAATTTAGTGGAAATGCCGGCCGCTATGGAAATAACGAGTTGAGATTCATCAATTGAATTTGAGATTCCCGCTACGACCTCTCCCATGCTTTGAGGTTTTACGGCCAGGATTACAATATCTGCGCCGGTCAATGCCTCTTCGTTATTTTCTGTTGTTGCTATGCCGTATTTCTTCGTCAGATAAATCCGACGTTCCATGTCCACGTCGGACACAGTGATATGTTCCGCATGGACCAGATTTCCCGTAATAAGACCGCTCACGAGAACTTCTCCCATATTACCGCCGCCTATGATTCCTACCTCTTTATCCTTTATCATGTTGGCCAACTCCTTTTCTGCTATTTAGAAACACCGGCTTACTCCTCGTTCCCCTAATATAACCCTTGACTTTTAAACACGCAATCATTAATTAAAACAAAAAGTTATTTTACCAAGGGGAAATATGTTTGTGATAGGGAATTTTATAGAGGCTGTAGCCCGAATAGTAGATATAGGACTTTCCATGTATATGTGGCTCATTATCATACGTGCACTCCTTTCCTGGGTAAACCTGGGCCCATACAACCCGATTGTAATATTTCTCTATCGTGCCACGGAACCGGTCTTGTATTATGTCAGAAGATGGATCCCCCTGAGGGGACTGGGGATCGACATTGCCCCCATTATTGTCGTCCTGGTTATCATTTTTGTGCAGAGCTTTCTTGTAAGGAGCATGCTTCAAATGGCACTTTACTTTAAATAATGGATGGCCTTTTGCCATCATTTTCGGGTAGCCATGATTTCTATAAACGATACAAAGGACGGCGTAGCCTTTAATATAAGAGTGCTGCCCCGATCATCGAGATGTGACATTGCGGGGTTTCAGGACGATGCCCTGAAGATCAAGATAACGGCGCCCCCTGTTGAGGGTAAGGCCAATAGTGAGTGTATAAAACTTCTATCCCATAGGCTGGGGATTAAAAAATCGCGTATCAGTATCGTTTCCGGTCATACATCGAAGAACAAAAAAATTGCCATATCGGGAGCGACAAAGAGGGATATGGAAACCATTTTATCGGGACTATGAAGAACCCGCATACCACACTTTCCAACAATAGCAGAGACGGCAAAACCGACAAAACACGGGTTGTAAAGGCTGCCGGGACCGTCGGACTGGCAACGCTCTTGAGCAGGGTATTCGGTTTTATCAGGGATGTGGTTGTTGCCGGCTTCTTTGGAGCCGGACTGGCGACGGATGCCTTCTTTGTCGCCTTTAGAATCCCCAATCTATTGAGGAGGCTCTTTGCCGAGGGTTCCCTCACCATAGCCTTTGTCCCCATATTCACGGAATATCTGGAGAAGAAAACGCGAAAGGATGCTCTCGATCTGGCAAACGTTGCCTTTACGCTTCTCTCCATCATACTGGTTGTCGTGTCCCTCTTAGGTGTAATCTTTTCACCGATTATTGTTAAAATCATAGCTCCGGGATTTGCAAAGATACCCGATAAATATCACCTGACCGTATTTCTCACACGTCTCATGTTTCCCTATATATTTTTTATTTCCCTTGTCGCGCTCTGCATGGGGATATTGAATTCTCTGAGGCATTTTGCCGCACCCGCACTTGCCCCCGTGGCCCTCAATGTCTCCATGATTATCGCTGCTCTCGGCCTCCGCAATTATTTCAATGAGCCCATCATTGCTCTCGCCGTTGGCGTCATGGCAGGCGGGATCATTCAGCTTGGCATGCAGTTTCCCTTTCTCCTGCGGGTGGGAGTAAAACTGAAACCCGATTTTCATTTCACAAATCCCGGCGTAAAACGAATCGGCCTCTTGATGTTACCGGCAGTCTTTGGAGCGGCGGTGTATCAGGTCAATATTTTTGTAGGTACGCTGCTTGCCTCTCTCCTCCCCGGAGGGAGTGTTTCATATCTCTATTATGCCGACAGGATCGTGCAGCTTCCGCTGGGAATATTCGCCATAGCAATCGGGACGGCGGCACTCCCCAGCTTTTCCGAACATGTTGCCAGGGGAGAGATTGAAGAACTGAAGAAGACCATCTCTTTTTCCATCAGCCTTATTCTCTTCCTTACCATACCGGCAATGGTGGCCCTTATCGTTCTTCGCGTACCCATTATATCCGTCCTCTTTCAGCGGGGAGAATTCGATGTATCATCGACGATTTTCACTGCGCAGGCCTTACTCTTTTACGCCGTGGGCCTCTGGGCCTTTTCCATTATCAGGGTCATCGTTTCTGCATTCTATGCGCTTCAGGACACGAAGACCCCCGTAAAGGTTGCCGTCATCGCGCTGACGGTCAATATAATTATGGGCGTCATTCTCATGTTTCCCCTCAAACATGGAGGACTTGCCCTTGCCACGTCAATTGCCTCGGCCGTCAATGCCGTCATGTTATTGTTGCTGTTGAGGAGACAGATCGGCCCCTTTCTGGAGAAGGATTTTTATGCATCCTTTTTGAAGGTGACAATTGCCTCCCTTATCATGGGGTTCGTTGTTTTCGTGATCACCTATGCATTCGGATTTTCCACTGATCGAACCTTTACAGACAGGTTGATGATTCTGGCAGTGGCTATATTCGCGGGACTGGCCGTCTTCTTTGTCGCATCATTTGTCATGAAGAGCAGAGAGATGGTTGAGACTGTAAGGATTGTGGGCAGAAAGTTAAAAAGAGGGTAAGATCCTTCGTTGTTGCCGCGATGAAAGGCATGTGGGAGCAGCGGCGACAATATCTGAATATTCCCCGCATGTCACGGGTTCTGGGGAAGTTTCAGTTTCTGGTTGACATATATGCGGTTCCTGGATCGTATCTTGTTGACCTTCATGAGTGCTTTGACTGATGTCTTGTATCGCGTGGCAATCATTTCCAGATTGTCTCCCCTTTTCACAACATGTATAAGCCGTGGTGAGGAGACCTTCAATTTCTGTCCCACGCGTATCAAGTTCTTCGACTTCAGTTTGTTCAGCCTCATAATGGACCGAACAGTGGTGTGATTTTTCTGTGCGATCCCTTCGAGATAATCACCCCTTTTTACCCGGTACAGGATGATCCTTTTTGTTGGATCTGTCGGCGTTACTCGCTTGTTCCTTTTGGAAGACGCTGTGATTGATGTTGTTTTTTCGGATTTGGATGGTGATATCTTGTTCGAAGGGGCCTTTACACCTTTAGCCTTCTTCGCATCGGATGTGACAAACGGGTCCTTGAGTACAAGCGGTGGTGGTGTGGAAACAGTCAAGGGTGCCGGAACAGTCTTTTGTGTCACCACTTCGGGTTGTGAAGTGGGGAGAAAATCACAGATAGCTAATGTAATCGCCTCGGCGATTTTCCTTTGATAATCGGTGCGTCGAAGGAGATCTTCCTCTTTGGGATTTGAAATATAGGCCACTTCCACAAGGATGGATGCGATGTCGGGCAATTTCAGTACCTTGAAGTGCGCCTCCTGAACAGTGGAAATTCTGGGCCTGATTACACCCTTTAAGCGCTTGAGGGTGGCCGCTCCCAGTGCCTTCGACTGGTTTATCGTTTCAGTTTGAAGCATGTTGAGGGTAATCGGTGCGGATTCGCTGTTGTTCTGTCCATTCGATGTCCCCCCGATAATATCGGCAAGGTTTTCATTCTCAGCGAGAAGTCGTGCGGCCTCACTGCTTGCCCCCTTCAACGATAGTGCGTAGACGGATGATCCCTTGGCGCGTCTGCTTTTGTATGAATCGGTATGGATGCTCAGAAATAGATTCGCTCCATACTCGCGCGCCACCGCCATTCTCCGCTTAAAGGAGATGTAGTAATCGCCTTCCCGTGTGAGAAATGCATCGTATCCTTTTTTCCTCAGCTTCTTTCGCAGTTCCCTTGCTATTTTCAGGACGATATCCTTCTCCAGCGTCTTTTTTCGCCCCACGGCTCCCGGGTCTTCGCCCCCGTGGCCGGGATCGATAACGATTACCTTTTTCTTTTTAAAGACCTTGACGCGCTTTCTTTCTTCACTCTTTTTCTTTTCTATTTCGGGGATTGCCACATCGATGACTATTCTGTGGGGTTTGTCCAGGATTTTGCCGAGAGTAAAAATCTTGGCCTTCGTATTTTCCGATAAGGTTATTTCCAGTCGGACCCTTTTTTTTGCAAGGGGGATGAGGAAGATCGTTCGAATCGCCGAATCGGTCAGTATGTATTTGTGGGGTATGGATTTAGGAAATAGGGCCTTTTCTATATCGATGTATATCTTCAGGCCCTTTTCCGTCGTTTCAAAGGCGGCCTTTTCGCTGGCATCGATGACGACCCTCGTATGATCGGGTGCCGTCCAGTGCCGTATGCCCAGAATCTGCGTCAGACCGAAGGCCTCTGAAGGGAGTATTGAGGCGATAAAGAGGATCGAAATAAAAATAATGTGAGTTATCTTTTTCATTTCCCGGGAGTTGTGGATAGTTTATATGTATTATTAATGGATACAGCCTACCAGTTTCATCCATTTTTTACAACCGACATTAGAAAAGGGATTGACAATATCCATTCTAAATGACATTAACATTAGCAGAATTTATGAGGAGTTATGTGTGAAGATCAGAGATATGTTGGTTGAAAAGGGCTTTACCTTGTCCTTCGAGGTGTTTCCGCCGAAACGCGAGGGTAGTCTGAAAGAGCTTTACAAGGTTATCGAAACATTGAAGGAGTGGGATCCATCCTTTATATCGGTTACCTATGGTGCCGGAGGCAGCACGCGGGACAAAACTGTTGAAATTGCATCGACAATCAAAAACGAATTGGGTGCGGAAGTCCTCACCCATCTGACGTGCGTACAATCAACGCGAGACGATATTGCCGCCATTTTGGATGAACTGAAGGAAAAGGGCATAGAGAATATACTTGCCTTACGAGGCGATCAGCCCGAGGGATTGAGCAAATTCAAGAGGACCGAAGGGGGGTTCGGACATGCCAATGAACTGGTGGAATTTATCGGATCCAGGGGAGAGTTTTCCATTGGTGTTGCCGGGTATCCCGAAGGGCATATGGAGGCGGCGAGCCTCGAAGTCGACATGATCAATCTCAAGAGAAAGGTCGATGCCGGTGCCGATTTTATCACTACCCAGCTCTTCTTCAATAACGAAGACTTCTACCGCTTTCGTGACGATGCCCTCTCGTTGGGCATCAAAATACCGATCATTCCCGGGATATTCCCGATATTCAGTTGCGGACAGATAGAAAAGATGACATCCATGTGCGGGGCAAAAGTGCCCGCTACTTTTCAAGACAAGCTCCGTCGGGTGAGCGGGAAGAGCGAAGAAGTGGAAAAGTACGGAATCGAGTATGCCATAGGGCAGAGCGAAGACTTGATCGATAATGATGCAGTGGGACTCCACTTCTACAGCATGAACAGAAGCAGTC
The DNA here is from genome assembly GCA_964394725.1 of uncultured Syntrophaceae bacterium. Classification (GTDB taxonomy): domain Bacteria; phylum Desulfobacterota; class Syntrophia; order Syntrophales; family UBA2210; genus JAFGPZ01. The sequence continues at coordinate 20,169 of CAYMYS010000014.1, read as the reverse complement.
ACGTCATCGAGATCCTCTCGGAGCTTTCACTGCCCCAGAGGAGTTGAACCGAATAGCGAGTGAAAATCCCGCGAACTAAGGCGGGGAGCTTTACTATTTGTGAAAAAATATTGAATATTATTGTTATCCATTGTATTGAACACCCAGCGCGTGCCTTGTTGTTTGTGGTGGGGAGTCACAAGGACCATCATTAGCTTTCGATCTGACATATCTTTATAATAAAGGGCGATTAGCTCAGCTGGATAGAGCGCTGGCCTCCGGAGCCAAAGGCCGCGGGTTCGAATCCCGCATCGCCCTCCAATTATAATTACTCCCGTGACATTTCATAGGAGAGGCGTATCATCGGCGTTTGCTGCTTTATAATCGATATCAGCGGATGTAACCCTTAAATATCACCTGTAAGAGGGGATTATGGACTGATTATTACAAAAACCCCGTATTCTTAAAAAAGATGCGGGGTTTTTTTGTTCCGCATATTTTATTTTGGGCTTAACCCATCGCTTCGTATATCAAAATGGACCTTTTAAAATAGGATAGCTTGGTTCAACCCCGGGCTCTAACACCATAACATTTTTCAGCTATCTTGTTTTATGCATTTAGGAGAAACGCCGACAATGGCAAATCTTCTGAATGGCATTGTCGTACCAGGTATACCAATGGAAATTACAGATAATATTGTTCATATTAGATGCATTTATCCTCTTAGAACCTCTTCTGAGGCGCTATAAAATCAGTAAGAAGATTTGTGAAGGGAAAGGCTGTTCACACTGCAGGTATGGAAATTGGGGGATAGAAACATATTGTTGCCTCTTTTCTTTGAAATATATATACTGGATGTACACTTTTTCAAGGTGTCATTCTGACTAAGATTACGTCATTTCGTGCGAATTAAGATATTCGAAGGACAGGATACATAGTGCCGTGGAATGATTTTGGGGGAGCTTTCATGCTTTTATGCACGATTACATGGTCTTCAAAAGCGATGGTACAGACATATATGGTTCTAACGTTGATTTCGCTTCGCTTCAGCCGCGACGGTTATCTCAAAGGATGAGCGGCCTATTTGCTCAACCTCCATTCAATAATCCGGTTTCACGTGCACAACAGGTGATGTAACGATATGAAGAGGCCATTAACGGAACGACTGATACAATGTGAATGTTGCCCGCGTAGATGCGGCGTTAATCGGGTTGAGGGGAAGGTAGGTTTTTGCAGGGTCCCTGCCGATATTCAGATTTCTCATGCCGGTCTCCATTATGGAGAAGAACCCCCCATTTCGGGGACACAAGGTTCAGGGACCATTTTTTTTGCCGGATGCAACCTGCGCTGTGTCTTTTGCCAGAATTACCAGATCAGCCAGGAGTTTCAGCAGGGTCACACACGAACACTGACTACGGATGAGCTTGCATCTGAAATGCTGTGCCTCCAGAGTAAAGGTGCCCACAATATCAACTTTGTCTCACCGACTCATGTGATTTTTCAGATGGCCGATGCTATTGAGGCGGCAAAGGGGAAGGGACTTGTTGTTCCTGTCGTGTATAACTCCAACGGATATGATTCAGTGGATGCGCTGCGGCAGATCCGTGGTTTGGTGGATATATACCTTCCTGATATTAAATACCTCGAAAATAGACTGGGCAAGCAGTTTTCCGCCGTGGACGATTATGCCGATATCGTTCCCGGGGTTCTCAGAGAGATGCTGGGTCAGGTAGGCCATCTGGAAATGGATGATGGAGGCGTTGCGATTCGAGGATTGCTGGTCCGGCATCTGGTATTGCCCGGCTGCCTGGAGAACAGCCGAAGCTGTCTCAATTTTCTGGCAGGTTTATCGCCCGACACATTCGTAAGTATCATGTCGCAATATTCTCCTCAATACAGGGCATGTGATTATCCCGAGATAAACCGGCCTCTGAGGGAAGACGAATATGATGAGATCAGGGATTATGCGCTTGATTGTGGTCTTGAAAACGCCTTTATCCAGGAAATTAAGAGTCGAGATCACTATCTGCCAGATTTTAGAAAGGAAAATCCATTCGACTCGGCATGATCCATTGAAATGCTAAAGAATTATGAAACGGGTTACGATTTACAGTTATCGGTCCACGGTTAAAAAAAGAGTGAACCGTGAAACCGTACCCGGGAAGGTTGACACTTTCCTCATACCCCTCATAGAAGAGACGGAGCGACGGCGGGGAAGGGGGCTACCAAACCTTTTCAACAGTCACATGTTCGATGGATCTTCTCTTTCACTGAAGGCAAATATGGACATTGCCGTTCCACTGCTGGAGCGATGCGCCGAGAACGACATAATCCTTGAAGTAGAGGCCGGGGTCGTCGGCGGCGAGGAGGATGATATTGACAATAAAGGAGCACCGGCAGAAAAGCTCTACACGACGCCCGAAGATATTGTCGAAGTATTCAGGCGACTCGGTTCGGTCAAGGGTGGAAAATATCTCTTTACCGCCACCTTCGGGAATGTCCACGGATCTTACAAACCCGGCGTTGTTAAACTGAGGCTGAAGATTCTCAAGGAAGGTCAGGATGCCTTGAGGAAAGAATTCGGCGATGATGTCTCTTTCTGGTTTGTCTTTCATGGGGGATCAGGTTCCACACAAGAGGATATTCACGAAGCCATCAGCTATGGCGTGGTCAAGATGAATGTGGATACAGACACGCAGTACGCCTTCACGCGTGCCGTTGCAGATCACATGTTCGCACATTACAGTGGCGTTCTGAAGATAGATGGTGAAGTGGGCAACAAGAAAATCTACGATCCCCGTTCTTACTTGAAGAAGGCGGAGCAATCTATGACCGACCGCGTGAAGGTGGCCATTGACGACCTGAAGGCCGCAGGGAGTACCCTCTTTAACTGGTAGGAAATATTACAAAGGTATTTGAAAAGTCTGCCGATATCCCGTGTGATTATTCTACGGGAAAGTTAAAGTAGGTCTTTGGAAAGGGTTCCTTTTGTAGTGAAAAGTGCCACCATTCACGGGAATAGGGTGTGAATCCGTGCCGTTTCATCAACGTCTGCAGAAGCATACGATTGGCACGTGACGATGAAGAAATAGTCGGGTTGTCGGGCCAGGAGCGGGGGCTGAAAAAATCAAATCCCGATCTCATGTCCAATTCGATGTCATTGTCCCCAATGATGGTAAGGTCAACAGTGCTCCCCCGCGAATGTCCCGATCTTTTCGCTATATATCCCTTCTTGAAGAGATCTTTCTTGGCGATATCGGGGTAATAGCGTGCCTTCATTGTTGTGTCTCCAAGGTTTTGTGCCCAGCGTACGAAGTGATCTACCGCCCGTTGTGGTCTGTAGGCATCATATATCTTAAGACCGAGATTAAAGGTCTTCAACTCGGTCTGCACATTCCTGAGGGCCTGGGCGGCCTGTTTGGTAAGAATACACCGAGGCTTTACATATCCATCGATGGGTCTGCCGATGAAATTGTTTTCGGAGTGGTAGCGCGATTCAATGATCACATCGGGGATGGCATCTCTGGCATATACGAATCCCTGCGGTAATGTAGCGGCCACTGCGGCAGGAGTGACAAGTGTAAAAAGCAGTAGGCATAAGGTTGTATATGGTGCTTTAGGAATGCTCACTATTTTTCGTATCCCAGGGCTGTAAAATAGATGGTGCGGTCAAAGAAGAGGATGACGCGGTTGTTGAGTTCCATGGCTTTATGCATGTCGAGTGCCGTATCCAGAATACCTTCCGACAGTATCTTTATCCATACATGACGTCTCGTAATGATGAGTGCCTGTATGACTTCCGACAGCGCGAACCCTTCGCGGCGTCGCTCTTTGCCCATTGCCCTGTAGTGTGTTGCAATCTCTTCTTTCGTGGTTTCCCTCGAAATCCATTTGCCGAGCTGGCTGTAGACAAGAAAGGCGCGCTGATACAGCTTATCGGGGTCATAGGTGTGATAGGTTGGTGTCGAAAATTTTTTTCGCACATCGTGGAGCCAGTTATTTGTCAGTTCTTCGGCACTGCCTTCAATGACCCTGACCAGCCTTTCAGATAAAAATTCCATAGTCCTTCTCCTTTAAGTCAAAGTTAGCACTATTTCTTTCTTGTAGATAGATGATGCTGATTAAATATAGGAAATCACCTTCTCTATGTCAATGAGAGAGTATGTCATAATGCGGGTTCTTGAATTGCTATTTAAAAAAAGTGGACAGAGAGGCAATGGAAAGGTAGTATGTGCGGCGTTGCAGAATTACTGAATCATTTGTCTGAGACAGGGGGTCGATGCCATGGACACAGGTATAGACATCATAGATAAGCTGAAAAAACTATATTATACATATTACGAACAATGTATGGTCTGGTACAGGGGATTGGACGACTTAGGCCAGTTCGGTGTCCTGGCCGCCGCCATCGTTGTTGTTTTCTTTATCCTTATCGTTTTTGTATTGTCGAGAGTTACGAGGAGGTAAAGAACTCGCTCATTTCGCCCGGATGATATCTTCCAGTTTGTCCAGTGCCTCCTGTAATTTTTCCGGACTGCCACCGCCAGCCTGCGCCATATCGGGACGTCCACCGCCACTGCCACCCACAATGGGTGCGATCTCCTTGACGATATTGCCTGCCTGAAATCTGTCTGTCAGATCTTTGGTGACCATGCAGTGGAGCATCCCCTTTGTCCCTATTTTACTCCCCAACAGGACAATTCCCGATTTGATCTTGTCGCGAACCTTATCGCCGAATTCTCTCAGTGTCTTTGCATCCGATGCGTCAACAAGGCAGGTAAGCACGGTAATTCCTTCTATCTCTTTCGCCTTTCCCATGAGATCGGAAGAATCGTGCGAGGCGAGTTTCCCCTTCAATGTTTCTATTTCCCTTTCCAGCTCTCTCTGGTGTTTCAGAACTTTCCCCACCCTTTTCGAAAGTTTCAGTGGAGTTGCCTTGACGAGAGCCGCCGAGCCTTTCAGTTGTTTTTCAACCTTCTGGGCATATTTGACCGCTTCAATGCCTGTTACCGCTTCGATCCTTCTGACGCCGGCGGCTATTGCCGACTCACTGATTATCTTGAGGAAACCTATGTTGCCTGTTCGGAGAACATGAGTCCCCCCGCAGAGTTCCATGCTGAAATCGCCCATTTTTACTATACGGACAACGTCGCCGTATTTTTCATCAAAGACGGCAGTTGCACCAGTTTTTATGGCCTCTTCCCGGGGAAGAACCTCGGTGCTGACGGGGATGTTTTTTCTGATATATTCATTTGCCAGTTGTTCTATCTTCTCAAGTTCTTCATCCTCTATTTTGGCAAAATGGGTGAAGTCAAACCTGAATCTTTCCCCATTGACCAGGGAGCCGGACTGCTTGATGTGATCACCAAGGACCCGCTTCAACGATGCCTGCAGGACATGCGTGCCCGAATGGTTTGCCTCGATTGATCTCCTGATACCGTCATCGACCTGAAGTGTGACACGATCTCCCACGCTGATTCTGCCCCGCTGTACTTCGCCTATATGGGTAAAGAGATCATCAAGGGGCTTCTGCGTGTCCCATACATCAAAGAGCATGTTTTCATTTTGTATGATTCCCGTATCGCCGATCTGCCCGCCCACTTCTCCGTAAAAGGGCGTTTCGTCAACGAATATCTCTCCCTTTTCACCTTTGGCGAGGCTATCCACTTCCCTGTTATCCTTGAGGATGGTAATGACGCGTGATTTCGCTTTCGTATTGGCCTCATATCCGGCAAAATTTGTGGAGATTCCCTTGAGCGATAACGTGCGATAGACATCGGAAACCGCTTCTTCGCCGCTCCCCTTCCATGATTTTCTTGCCTTTTCTCTCTGGGTCTCCATGGCTTCTGTAAAGCCTTCCATGTCGAGAGAGAGTCCGCAGGACCGGGCGGCCTCTTCCGTGAGATCGGTGGGAAATCCATAGGTATCGTAGAGTTTGAACACTATTGTACCGGGGATGACAGTTTTCCCTTCTTCTTTGAGGTGTACAACCTGGTCATTAAATATTCTCAACCCCGCATCAAGCGTTTCCATGAAACGCTTCTCTTCATTGACAACGACTTTTACCACATATGATTCCTTGTCCAGAAGTTCCGGATAGGCGTCCTTCATTTTTTCAATGACCACGGGAACGAGACCTTTCAGGAAGGGCTTATTGAGACCCAGCAGTTTTCCGTGACGTGCAGCCCTTCTCAGTATTCGCCTTAGAACATAGCCTCTCCCTTCGTTACTGGGGAGGATACCGTCACTGATGAGAAAGGTGATGGCCCGGCAGTGATCGGCTATGACCCTCATCGAAACAGACGTTTCCTGACTTTCGGCGTACTTTTTCTCTGAAACCTTCTCTATGTGTTCGATAATTTCCTTGAACATATCGCAATCATAGTTACTTTTCACCCCCTGTAGGACGGCGGCAAGTCTCTCCAATCCGAGGCCCGTGTCGATGTTTGGTTTCGGAAGGGGCGTCAATGTTCCCGATTCGTCTCGATCATACTGTGTGAAGACGAGGTTCCATAATTCGAGATGCCTGTCGCAATCGCAGGTCACGTCGCATTCCGGCCTTCCGCAGCCGACACCTTCACCCTGGTCGTAGAGTATTTCGGAACAGGGACCGCAGGGGCCCGTATCTCCCATTACCCAGAAATTGTCCTTTTCATCCATGCGGACGATCCTGTCCGCCGGGACTCCCATTTTTTTGTTCCAGATCTCGAAGGCCTCGTCGTCGTCCCTGAAAATAGTAATCCAGAGTTTATCCTTGGGAATTCCCAGCACATCGGTCAAAAACTCCCAGCCCCATTGTATGGCTTCTTCTTTGAAATAGTCACCGAAGGAGAAATTGCCCAGCATTTCGAAAAATGTATGGTGACGTGCAGTAAAGCCAACATTCTCCAGGTCATTGTGTTTGCCACCCGCCCTGACGCATTTCTGGGATGTAGCTGCCCTCGTATAGCTGCGTTCTTCCTGTCCCAAATAAAGATTCTTGAATTGAACCATACCTGCGTTTGTGAAGAGAAGCGTCGGGTCCTCTTTCGGGATAAGGGACGAACTGTGAACGATTGTATGACCCTTTTGTTCAAAATATTTTAAAAACTTTTCTCTGATTTCGCTACCAGTCATAAACGTGTTTCTCCTGTTATGTGTCCGATTCTTCAAGCTTTGCCAGCGCTTCAAATATCAGTTGCGTTGAAAAGCCCTTTGCCATCAGGTTTTGCCCCAACCTGTTTTTTTCTTTTTCCATGTCGATAAGCGATAGATCTCTTTTCCGAAACCTTTTTTTCAGGATTTCTTCTATCGCCTCTTTTTCATCCATTTCTCTTCGCGCCTCATCGATAGCGTTTTCGATGATCTCTGCGGGAATACCCTTTTCCCGAAGGCTGAGAAAGATTTTCCTGTTACCCCACAGCTTGTTGACGGCGCAACTCCGTGCCCATTCCCGGGCAAAAAGGTCATCATCCAGATATTTGAGTTCCGTCAGTCTGTCAATAACTTTTTCTATAATGTCGCCGGTGAAGCCCTTTTCTTTCAGACGAGATCGAAGCTCCGCGACACTCCTCCCCCTGTACATAAGCAGGCGAAGGGCCCGCTGCTGTGCCTTTTCATAGAGGGGGCCTTCCTCCATTATTTCTCTGCCTTCTTTTCCTTTTCCTTTTTCTTGAGGTTGAATTTTGTGAGGACAGCATCTTCCATCTGTGCAAGGGTATCGGGGTGTTCTCTCAGAAAGGTCTTCGTGTTTTCTCTTCCCTGACCGATCCTCTCTTCATTGTATGAATACCAGGCGCCCGATTTTTCGACAATGCCGTTGTTGGCTGCGAGATCGAGGACGTCGCCTTCCCTGGAGATTCCCTCCCCGAATATGATATCGAATTCGGCCTCCCTGAAGGGGGGGGCTACCTTGTTTTTTACCACCTTGACCCGGGTTCTGTTTCCCACTACATCCTGTCCCTGCTTGATGGCAGCTATCCTTCTGATATCGAGACGCATGCTTGAATAAAACTTCAGTGCATTACCGCCGGTTGTCGTCTCGGGATTTCCGAAAAAGGTTCCGATCTTCATTCGTAACTGATTGATGAAGATAACCGTCGTTTTAGTTCTGCCGATGCTTCCCGTAAGTTTTCGCAGTGCCTGGGACATCAGCCGCGCCTGAAGCCCCATCTGGGCATCTCCCATGTCCCCCTCAAGCTCGGCGCGGGGCACAAGGGCCGCAACTGAATCTATTACCAGGACATCGAGGGCGCCGCTCCGCACCAGGACTTCGGCGATTTCCAGTGCCTGCTCCCCCGTGTCGGGCTGGGATATGAGCAGGTCATCCGTATTTACTCCCATGTTCCTGGCATAGGTTACATCGAGGGCGTGTTCCGCGTCTATGAAACCGGCCAGCCCACCTTCCTTCTGTGCTTCGGCAATAACATGGAGGGCAAGCGTTGTCTTCCCACCGGACTCGGGGCCGAATATTTCAACAACCCTGCCACGGGGAAGTCCACCCACGCCGAGAGCGATATCGAGGCTGAGTGAACCTGTGGATATTGCCTGTACGTCGGAGATGCATTCATCCCCTCCCAGTCTCATTATCGAGCCTTTCCCAAATTGTCGTTCGATCTGGGTTATGGCCAGGTCGACTGCTTTTTCTCTATCTGTATCTGATCCCATGATAGTATCTCCCTTCATTAATTATTTTATATGCCGCCGGCAGATAACAAGGGAGTCGTCTTTGGCCCCTTCAAGTGCCTCCCGAAGATGTATTATTCCCTTGTATTGGATTGTGTGCCTCTATTGAAGCTTCCCGTCGCACGTTGCGGGGAATATTCATTTCAGTGATAAAAGACTAACCGCGAAATGGATAATAGGCGAGTTTTGTATAGAGGGCGCCATCCGGTTTCAACTCACTCCTGAAAAGGGTAAGTCCTCTGACTTCAAACTGACCTGCCCTGTATTGTTCCTTTTCTGCGATTATTTCTCTTATTCCCCGAATCATTTTTCTTTGTGCCCCGGCTCTTCCACTGTGAGGTGCGGTTTGAAGCCCCGTCCTTCTCTTTGAAATCCGCATTCCTGAAGACAGGAGTCAATCTCGTCCTGAAGTGACGGCAGACTGTCCGTTTCACCCTCCAGACCCATCCACAATACCCTGGGCCTGCTCAGTCCCGGAAACACACCGATTGAGTGTACATTCAAGGTGACAGGGACTGTGGCGTCTGTTTTTCTTTCAACCACCCTGGAGATGCAGGGGATATCGCTTTCTGAGATAGTGCCAAGAAACTTCAGTGTCAGGTGTATCCCTTCCCGTCGAGTCCATCTGATATCCTGTACGCGAGGAGCTAATCGTTCCTGGATATTCCTGATTTCATTCTTGACATCGGGAGGAACTACCACGGCCAGAAAGGCCCGTATCGGCTTTTCATCAGTCATCGGCGGCCTTCCCGATCATAGAATATTTTGTCTTTCCAACCCATAAAGCAATGTATGCATATACCGGAGAAAGGTCAAGAATTCCAACTAAAATTGAACTCATTTACATTATGAGTAGCAGTATAAGATAATGGCAACTGCCTGTCAATGCCAAAGAGACGCCACGTCGTTATAGTGACAGACGTGATGATTGTAATAAAGGACTGAACAATAGGGCTGGGGAAGCCATATCTGTCAGACTGATAAGAAAAGGCTTGACAAATTGCTGGATTTGTATATTTCTATAGGGTATACATTTCGAATGTTGGTTCGCATTTTCTTTCATAGTGTCGTCTGACCGATTGCATGGGGAGTGAGAGTTTAAAATTCCCCTCCTCTCAAGGAGAGTGTGGCGTTAGTGTCGCAGGCATATTATAAGCTTTATCTGTCTGTGATGATTTCTATCTAAGGTAGGGATCTTACCTTTAACTTCCTACAAAAAATAACTATAAGGAGATAAGCATGATTAAGAAGATTCTATTTACTGTAATAATCGTTATTTTCCTGGCAGGTTGTGGAGCAAGTAGTGGTAAAAACGCCATGTATAAGAACTGGAGTCATTTGAAGTACAGTTGGTGGCAATACAAGGCCCCCGTCAACGATGAGACGGTAACACGCTCACAGGCCGAAGAATGGTGGGGGAAAGAGGTACTTGCTCCAGGAGAGGTCGCGGGAAAATAGTTCTACAGGTGAAAAGTGCCATTCCTATAATAACCCTTTAAGCGATACCCATGGATGTGCCTCCTGGGTATCGTTATGAACTGAATAGCGGGCACCTTCCCCGCAGCAAGCTGCGGGGAACTTCGATTCAAGATGCATCTCTTTTGTCGAAGAATTCGTTGATCCAGGATTTTATTTCATCTCTTACCTGTCTGAATTTTTGCAGCTTTGCCTCATCCGCACCTTCAATGCCTGCCGGATCTTCAAAGCCCACATGGAGATTACGGGCAGAAGCGGGGAAGAAGGGACAGGCCTCTCTTGCCCTGTCGCAGACCGTAATGACAAAGTCGAATTTCTTATCGAGGAATTCGGTTATTCTTTTTGAGCGTGCCTCCGCAATATCGATGCCCACTTCCTTCATGGCCTCAACAGCAAAGGGATGTACCTCTGTCGCCATGGTTCCTGCACTGAAGGCCTCGTAATCCTTTCCATAGATATCTCGTAACAACCCTTCCGCCATTTGAGATCTGGCGGAGTTGTGTGTGCATATAAATATAACTCTTTTCATTGCAATCACCTTTCAATATAGGAGCAAATCCAGTAAAAACTGATGCTTTGACGTTGTGTCTTTTGGGCTCTTCGGGCCCGCAGGGGAAGGGTATATGCAAGCTCTCGATGACTTCCTGCTCGAAGGCATTCCCCCGATCCCACAGAAGCTGGATGAAGGGATTGATGGGATCTTTCTTGCCGGGATCGCCGAAAAGATCCATCGTAACCCGATGGGGGCACTGGATGAGGTTGTAAAGCATGGAGGCGGTTATTTTGTGAGACATCAGACCTTTCCTTTCTACAGATGAGTATCTTAAGATACCTGAGAGCTGTTGCCGAAAAAGAGGGTAGTGTCAGATGTCTCGTCCGATGAGGTATCGCCTCAGCATTTCCAGGGCCCACTGTGCCGATATCTCCTTAATCCTTTTGCGGTTCCATCGGAAGAGAAATTTTCTGCAGGCCTTCCTCTTGCCGTCAGTGAGAGCGATATATACGGTTCCCACCGGTTTCTGGAGTGTTCCTCCCGCCGGACCGGCAATCCCCGTAGTGGACAATCCGATGTCTGTGCCCGATGTCTTTCTTATCCCCTCCGACATGGCAACGGCTGTTTCTTCACTGACTGCTCCATTTTGATCTATAGTTGATTGAGGAACATTAAGTAATGCTATCTTTGAGGGATTGCTGTAGGCTACAACGCCTCTTTCGAAAAAGTCCGAACTCCCCGGTACGTTTGTCAGCCTGTCGGCAATGAGTCCGCCCGTGCATGATTCGGCTACAGCAAGGGTCATGCTTTTACTCTTCAGATATTTGGCAACAACGCCCTCCATGGTTTCGTAATCGCAGGCAAATATATTTTTTTTCAGCCGTTCCGTGATACGCATTTTGACGATTTCCAGGTTTTCGCTTACGGCGTATCTGTCTGTGTTTACGGATGTGATGACTACGTGAATTTCCGGGAACCGGGGATAAAATCCGATAATGACGCCAGGTAGATCAATGTCCAATTGCCCAATCGCTTCATCAATAGTTGATTCGGGAAGTCCGAAGAGCTTTATGGTTGTGCGTATCGTCGTCTTTTCAGATTCTTTGAATTTCCATCTGAGGACGGGTATCAGTCCTTCGGTGATCATCCATTTCATCTCACCGGGGACGCCGGGCAGGACTGCCACTATTTTTTCTCCCCTTTCCAGGGAAAAGCCGCAGGCACTACCCGTTGGATTATCTATTATTTCTGCTCCTTCAGGGAAGAGTGCCTGTTTGGCATTGTTTTCCGTCCACTTCAGGTTTCTTTTTTCAAATCTCTCTTTGATACGCTCAAGGATGACTCTGTCGGTGTAAAGGTTCAAACCGCATGCCTTTGCAATGGAAGCCGTTGTTATGTCGTCTGCCGTTGGACCGAGACCGCCTGTGACGATAACCGCCTCTGAGATTTTCAGCATATAATCCAGTCCCGATGCAATGGAACTCTCATCGTCTCCTACGGACATCATAGCCGCGATTTCCCAGCCTTCTGTTTTTATTTCATTGGCAATGTATGAGGAATTCGTGTCCTGCGTCATGCCGCTCGTCAATTCGTTTCCTATCGTCAATATGCCGACTTTCAACTGATATACACTCCTTTTACCAAGATAAATAAAGCGAGCACTATATGTGCGTAGATGCCCGCTACGATGTCATCTGTTACGATGCCCCAGCCGCCGGGAATCTTTCTTTCACAGAGACCTATGGGGAAGGGTTTCACTATATCAAAAATACGGAAGGCGATAAAACCCAGGACGATATAGAGCGAGGTGGGAGTTATGAGAAACATGGTGAATTGGAGGCCCACTATCTCATCGATAACGATGCTGGGGGCGTCCTTTGTGTTCAGCATCTTTTCCTCTTCTCCCGAGACGTATACGGCAAGAAAGGAAAGGGCAAGGATGGAGAGCAGGTGCATCTGCCAGGACATCCCGGCAAAGATGACAAAAATGGGAACGCCCAGCAGCGTTCCCGCCGTTCCGGGCGCAAAGGGAACCTTTCCCAGCCCGAAACCAGTTGCCACAAGTCTTACAAACATCTTTTCCAACGGCAGTCCTATCGGTGATTTTTTATAGAAAAGGTGCCCTCTACCTTAACTCAGTGTATAAGGCACTTCTCAACCAGTCAGGCAGGGGTGCCTTGCTGCCTTCGTTTCGTCCAGTTTCTTTACCTTGCAATTCTGAGGCGCTGTGCGTACGAGGTCGGGATTATCCCTCGCTTCCTGTGCCACCGTCTTCAGTGTCTCGATAAAGGCATCAATATCCTCTTTCGATTCTGTTTCCGTAGGTTCTATCATGATTGAGCCGTGCACTACCAGCGGAAAGTAGATCGTCGGCGGATGGAATCCATAGTCCATCAGTCGCTTGGCCATGTGCAGCGTTGTAACCTTGCTTTCTTCCTGAAACTTGTCGGTAAAAACGCACTCATGCATGCAGGGTCTGTCATAGGGGAGATGGAATGTATCCTTTAACTCCTCCTTTATGTAGTTGGCATTCAGTACGGCAAGCTGACTTGCTGTCTTGAGGTCTCTGCCCATGGAGAGGATATAGCAGTATGCCCTGACCATGATACCGAAATTCCCATAAAATGCCTGAATCTTTCCTATGGATTCCGGGGAATCCCAGGCCAGCGAGTAGATCCCCTCCTTTTCGCAGATACGGGGAACGGGTAAAAAGGGTTCAAGGTGTTTCTTTACGCAGATGGGACCCGATCCGGGGCCGCCTCCGCCGTGGGGGGTGGAGAAGGTCTTATGGAGGTTGAGGTGCATTATATCGACACCCATTTCCCCCATGTCAACTATTCCCATTACTGCATTCATATTTGCGCCGTCGCAATAGACCAGTCCACCTTTTGAGTGCACCACTTCGGCAATTTCTTTTATATTTTCCTCGAAGAGACCCAGTGTATTGGGATTGGTTACCATTATGCCCGCCGTTTCTTCGTCCATTATCCCGGCGATGACCTCGGCGGAAAGTATCCCCTCTTCATTCGACTTTACCTCAATGGGGCGATATCCACAGAGGGCTGCGCTGGCAGGATTTGTTCCGTGGGCCGTGTCGGGGACAATTATCTTGGAGCGGGCATAGCCCCTGCCTGTGTGATAGGCATGCATGACGAGCATTCCCGTCAGTTCGCCGTGGGCGCCGGCGGCAGGCTGGAGTGTAACCGCGTCCAGTCCCGTAATTTCCGCAAGGAATCCTTCCAGTTCGTGCATCACCTTCATGGTTCCCTGCGACAGCCCTTCCGGCAAAAGGGGATGTGCCGCCGCAAATCCCGGCGCGCGTGACAGCTTCTCATTGATCTTGGGATTGTACTTCATGGTGCATGAACCGAGGGGATACATGCCGCTATCGACGCCGAAATTCCACTGTGACAGCCGTGTGTAGTGGCGGACCACATCCACCTCGGAGAGATCGGGAATGTCGGGGACATCTCCCACAAGATCGTCATCTATCGGTGAAGGTTCAACATCACGGTGGGGGAGAGAAAATCCACATCTCCCCTTCTTGCCCCGTTCCCAGAGGAGGGGTTCGTTCATGATAAGGCCGGTGGTGCCGGGAAATTCCTTCATGAGTTTACCTCCCTTACGAGAAGATCGATGTCATCTTTTGTCATTGTCTCCGTGCAGCAGAGAAGGTAGTGGTCGGACAGTTCGGGATACCACCTGTCGACAGGGAGCCCCGCCACAATCTTTTTTTCAATCAAGCTGTCGTATTTATGCTTGGAATGGGGAGGAAATTGTACGACGAATTCATTGAATGTCGGGCTTTGAAAGGCTATTCTATGTCCTGTCCTGGTAAGTTCTCTCTTCAGGTATTCCGACTTGTCATAGTTTATCTGTGCCAGTTCTCTTATCCCTGTTCCGCCGATTGAAGCCATGTACATGGCGGCTGCCAGCGCACAGAGGCTGTTATTGGTGCAGATATTGGATGTGGCCTTTTCACGGCGGATGTGCTGTTCCCTCGTTGCCAGTGTCAGGACGAATCCCCGTTTCCCTTCCGAATCTTCGGTCTTGCCGACGAGGCGACCGGGCATGTTTCTTACATATTTCATTTTGCCGGCAAGCATCCCCAGTCCCGGTCCGCCGAAGGAACGGGAAATTCCCAGGCTCTGACCCTCACCGCAGGCAATGTCGGCGCCCAGTACTCCGGGGTTCTTGAGAAGACCGTAGGCTATCGGTTCCGTGAAGGATGTAATGAAGAGACCCCCCTTTTCATGGGCCTTTTCGGCGGCAGATCGGAGATGTTCAATGGAACCGAAAAAGTTGGGTGACTGAAGGGCAATGGCGGCAAGATCGTCCATATCGTCTATGGAAGATAGATCAGTAGTTCCGTCAGTGAGATAGGGGAGTTCTATGATTTCGTATCCCGTCGGTTTCAGATAGGTCTCTACGACGCTCCGATAAAGCGGGTGAATCAGTCGCGAGAGGGCCACTCTGTTTCGTCTCGTTATGCGAAGAGACATGAGTATCGCTTCCGCCAGTGCCGATGCCCCGTCATAGAGGGATGCATTGGCTACCTCCATACCGAGGAGACGTGCCGTCAGCGTCTGGTATTCGTAGATGGCCTGCAGGGTGCCCTGGCTTATTTCGGGTTGATAGGGGGTGTAGGAGGTCACGAATTCGGATCGACTGAGGAGATATGAAAGAGATTCGGGAATAAAATGATCGTAACTTCCCGCGCCTATAAAAATTTTGTATTCAGGGGACGAAGCTACCTCTCGGGAAAGCGCATCTATCCTGGCCGTCAATTCCCATTCCGTGAGTGGTTTGGGGAGCTTTAAATCACCGGTGCGACGGCAATCACGAGGGATACTCGTGAAAAGGTCATCGAGACTTTTAACTCCCGACGACGTAAGCATGGCGGAGATATCTTCATCCGTATGGGGGAGATAGCGCATTCATTCCTCCCCTTCCAATATTTCCATGTAATCTTCCTTGGTCATGCGGTTTTCTACTTCCAACAGATCGTCGGGTTTTATTTCGATCAACCAGCCGTCATGGTAGGGGTCTTGATTGACCAACTCCGGTGCATCATCAAGGTCTGTGTTTATCGAAAGGACTTCTCCGCCGACGGGGATATAGAGTTCAGATACGGCCTTTACCGATTCTACCGTACCGAATTCCTCTCCCGTTGCAAAGGTATCTCCCACCTTGGGAAGTTCCACGAAAACGATGTCTCCCAGTTGATCCTGCGCATAGTCGCTTATGCCGATTCTGACCATCTCATCATCAATCTTGACCCACTCATGAGTCTCTGCATATCGCACATCATCAGGCAAGTACAGCTCACTAATCTCCTTCATTGCGCTCTCCTTTCGGTTATCTTTTTTGTGGTAAGGGGCTGATTCCTATAGCATCGACTGTATTGAACGCCGTGCAGTTCTGTCGGGCCTGATATCATCCCTTATTTCCACTTTCATTTTTCGTTTCTTGTCCTGCAGCTCCACCATCTCGCAGGGGGCAAGCTCTGTGTTCACCTTTATGAATCCGCAGCTCAGTCCACGAGCGCGGAAATCACCGGGCCGCTCAGGGCTGGCGATACTGTATATTTTACTTTCATGACGTCCGATTGCCATGTCGCTGACGGAGGTAAGGACGGTGCCTATCTTCGTTCCTTCGGCATCCATTACGAAGGCGGGATCACATGTCGATACCTTTCGGAGGTCATATCCCGCAAAGGCGTAGGTATGTTCGGCCTTGTCTATACCCAGGAGTGATTCGTCTCCGATGAACTTTTTGGTGAAACCCGTCCCCCTTGCATCGTAGGGAAGGGCAAAGGGCCAGGGATTGTTGAGAAAGGGCCAGGCACCAATATCCTGGTGAGACAAGGGGAGTTTCGCTCCCGCCCTCAGAGAGTCTCTGGCGGCAAGACCGCAGGGGATCAGATCGAACTCTTCTCCTGCTTTCAAGAGTATCTCCCAGAACGTGATGAGATCTCCGGGGTCCAGGAATATTTCAAAACCGAATTCTCCCGTATATCCCGTTCGTGAGAGGAGGAGCGGTGTTCCATCCAAAAGGCGAACCTTTTCGGAAAGGGGGGATGTCTTGTCAAAATAACCCTTGAATGAAAAATAGGGCATACCTTCGAAGACCTGTTCCGGAGACTGCAAAACCTTCGCAAGGATTCGTGCGGACAGCGGCCCCTGAATATCCACCTTGCCCGTCTTATCCGACAGGTCGGTCACGGTAACATCTTTTCCCTTCGCATGATCCAGAAGGTGCCGGGTCACCGTGGCTCCCATGCCCGCATTAACGACTGATATATAGGAGTCGTGATCTATCTGACCGATAATTGTATCGTCGATCACCGCGCCTTTTTCATTCAGATAGGCCCCATAGACACATCTGCCGGGTTCAATGGGCGTTTTGTTTTTCCCGATGCATTCGTTGAGGTCTTTCGTGAAACATAACTGGAGAAGGTCGAAGGCGTCCTGGCCGGAGATTGTTATCATTGCCATGTGGCTTGTATCAAATATACCGGCATTGGTGATGACTGTCAGATGCTCTTTCTTCGCTCCCGACTTGTACCACAGGGGCATATCGTAGCCACCAAAGACAGACATATTGGCGCCACGGCCTTTATGCCACTCATGGAGCGGTGTCTCTTTTACTGTTTTTCCCATTGTCACTCCCCCGTGTAAGGTTAAAGATCTGATTGGTTTTGAGACCACCAGTTAAATAAATTGAGAAAGGTAAAAATGTCAATATATTTTTTAAATTGCTATCATTTTTCACACAGTATGGAAGGTCCTGCAACAGTAAAATTTTTCCTTACCCACCTGTTGGTGGAGGCAGAAGGAACAAGGGGAAGGAAGATTTTTGACGGTTACCGGCTCATTGTATTAAGGGATTTCTCTATTGATTAAGTTTTGAACTGGCGAGACGATTCAGGCTTACCCCTGCTTCAGCAGCCTGTATTGCCAAATTCCTGTGAACTTCCGGTGGAATACGCACCATGAATTTTCCACTGTATCGTCTACAGGCGATGGGCTCAGGTACCGGTTCACCATTGTCGAGCATATCACCTATCGCATCCGCAACTACTTCTCGAATTCCTTTTAGAGCTGCCTCCGGGGTTCCCGCCAGCCAGGACAGACTGGGATATTCAGCACATAAACCGACATATTCATCATCGTCATCAGACCAGGTTACCCTGTAGGTGTAACGATCATTCTTAAGAGCCATGACTAACCTCCAATCTTTCAATCGCCAAGAGCACCTGCTTCACCTGGTATGCTTTGGCCTTGCCTTTATGGTTCTGTATATTTATTCTGGGATCGCCCTGCCACGGGGTTTTGTATATTCGGTGACTCCCGCCACCGTGGCGAGCCTTCCCGAAATAATGATCACATGCCGTGCATAAATCACTGAACCTGACATCTTTGGGGCTGGATTTCATTCGTTCAATGATTTCTCTTACCTTAACCATGTTAGGATAGTATCACTATTGATATTGTTGTCAAGAGTTTTATGACACCCAATTTTTTCGAAGTGATTGTCAATAAGGCCAATTCGTGTATTATCACCAGTACGTTTTTCTTTTACAAACTGAATAAATCGGATAATCAAACAGAAGTGGTACAATTGCCAAAAGAGGGGGGCACATGGTTGTCAGAACTCGTAGGGCGGTATTTACAATTCTGGTCGTATTTTTATTCTTTTCTGCTCATAGTGTAATTGATTCACATCCCATACGTGCCTGTGATTTGCCCGTTCAGAGCCAGACCTATGAGGCGGAAAAACTCGAAAAGGGACAGATCTCGGTAAATCTCAAAACCATATTCACACAACAAGATATTACAAAGATAGAAACGAGTGTCAACACCTGCCGCGTTTCCATCAGCCAGAAGATACAGCAATTCCAGTACGAGATATCCAACCTGCTTCAGGACAAGGCGAATCTCCAGGGGTACGCAAACATCCGGGATACGATCAAGCGGTTTGAGACGCTGAAGAGTGAAAAGAAGAATATCTACGAGACCATGGGGAGAGATCTTTCACAGATTTCATTCAGGGGGATCTATGGGACGATCCTGGAGATGGTGCCGGGGACGAGCAGAAAGACACTCCTCATGGAAGCTCGCCGTTTGATCGCGCCGAGTGCGATACATGACCTGCGGGGTGTGGCAGTATCCGCAGTGACCGAGGCATCGTCGTCACAGGTGGTATTCGATCGCATCGTGGCAGAGACCTCGGGCGAGATGGACATTGAAACGACTGTGCTTGAAGAGAGAAAATTCTTCAAAGGCAAGACACAGCTTCTCTATGTGGCAGTCGTTTCGGTGAAACCCATGAAGGGCGCGGTACAAAAAGCAGGCGCTACAGATATGTCCGTCTCATCGGCGGTGGTTGACATACTAACTCCGGGAGGAGCACAGCGCTTCAAAGGGGAACTTGCCGGTGTCACCAGTGCTGCCTACGCAGAAGGGAAAGTAAACTCTCTTTCTAAGATCGTGGAACAGTGGGCCAGTGTGATTCTTAACGGCAACGGCATGGCAACGAAACGGGAAAGATCGATACTGATGGATCTAGACAGAAAACTGACGGACAAGGATGATCAGATCAGATCGGCACAGGGCATGGTTGAAAGGAGCCGCGCAAATCTTGCCCGCCTCTACCAAAACATCGGATTTACTGCATGTCAGGGGCATGCGGAAAGATGCCTGTCACCGGCTAACAAATACATCGATGATAAAATAGAAAAGCTGGTGGACAGAAGCATGGTCGAAAAGGAGAAGGAACTGGTCTTCAGAAAGGATCGCATAAGGGGGGAGGGAGATCCCGCGCAGGAGATACGCGATCTGGCCTGCGATCTCTGCAAGAATCTCAAGACCACCTACGGACAGCGGGAGCAGTTTCTCCGCCTCTCCGTGTCGGAAATGGGCGTTTTGGTGAAAGACGTGAAAGATCAGGGTTACTACATACAGCGTCACCCCCGTCAAGGGTGGATCTATCCCTATGCCGACGACCGGGGCGACCTGTGGTTTCTCGTGGCGATGAACTTTCGCGTGGAACGGGGAGGTAGGGGAGCCGGTGAAGGCGCCACGCCAAAGACCTTCACCAACTCCATCGGCATGAAATTTATTCCCATCCCAAATGGTACCTTCATGATGGGGAGTAAGCTGAGTGCCTCAGAGATAGCCAGAAAGTATGGAGGCAAAGAGAGTGATTACGGAGACGAACATCCGCAGCACCCTGTGACGATCTCAAAGCCTTTTTACATGCAGACGACGGAGGTGACGCAGGGACAGTGGCAGGCGATTATGGGTAACAATCCGGCGAGATTCAAAAGAGATAATAATCCGGTAGAGAAGGTATCCTGGAACGATGCGAAGGAATTTATTCGGAAGCTTAATCGAAAGGAAGGGACAAACAAATACAGATTACCCACGGAGGCCGAATGGGAGTATGCCTGCCGTGCGGGAACGACGGCGCCATTTTATACGGGCGACTGCATATCTATGGATCAGGCAAACTATGATGGTAACTATCCCGGAAGCGCGTGTTCAAAGGGTGTG
>CAYMYS010000013.1:0-40743 GCA_964394725.1 uncultured Syntrophaceae bacterium | reverse complement strand
GTGATTTCCGACCATAACCCCGAAGGTTCTGAAAACCTTCGGGGTTTTTTATTTCGTGAGCATTGCGGGAATTAACTGCGGGTAATTGGGGTCGGGTTCGAATTTCCACCACATTGGCTCTGTCCAGTCGTGCAATCTACCGTCCTGAGAGATCGTGACGCCTATCGATAAATCGGTATTTGGCGGATTTGGCAGTGTTGCCATTTTCGCCAAATGGTTGGATCAAGCCTTCTGCTGAGTTCTTAATCTGATTGCAAACACTCCTTGCAGGATGCAGGTGATGGTGCGTAACGAGGCAGGGTTCTCATTTCTTCATAATGCCATTGATGTTTCAAAATCCTTTTGATACAGTGCAAGCGATGTTAACCATCGGAGAATATTTGATATACAGGGAATTGTAATCAACAGCATCGAGGAAAGTGTACCAATCGTGAAGTCGGGTGTGGCAATGAATATGGCATCAGCGGATTCCTCCGGCATTATCATACAATTGAAAAGCCTGGAGGTTCCCGGTCTGGCAATCGGGAAAGAGGAGTTTCGTGGAGCGAGGGGCGCCCTGTGCAAAGATATAGCAGTTTTCTTTTTCAAACGAAAGAGGCCTTTGATCTGGTCGGTTTTCACGGGGGGCACGGGGACGGGAAAATCGACGTTTTTCAACGCCTTGTGTGGTTCTTCCATCAGCAAAATCGGCATGGAACGACCGACGACAGGGAATCCCGTCGTATATCTTCACAAGGATAATCCCCTTGAGAGTGAATTTCCCTTTTCCGAATTCCGGATTGCTCATACGCGGGACAGGGAACATGACGAGGCCGCTGAGACCGGGAACGGGAAAGGACTGATCGTCGTCGAACATGAGCGCGATGAAATGGACCATCTCGTATTGGTGGACAACCCCGATCTTGACAGTCTGGAGTTGGAAAATCGCCGGATAGCAGAAGATCTGTACCGTCTATCCGATGTGATTATCTTTGTGACCAGCCAGGAAAAGTATGCTGATGAAATCCCATCACAGACCCTTGGCCGTTTAGGCAAGGAGGACAAACCCTACTTCTTCCTCTTCAATAAGGCCGATCCTGCAAATACAAAGGAAGAAATAGTCGATTTCTTTCAAAAACGCGGGATAGAAATTAACGATGACCGGATATGGTTCATACCCTACATCCCCGCCTCTTCACTGGATCGGCTTGTCAGAGAGGACGCGTTCAAAGGATTTTCAGCGAGTTTTTACCAAACCTTACGAAAAGACAGCGCGGCGGCTTTTCTTGTTGAGCAAAGAAAACTAAGGCGTGAGAGACTCAACAGTTCCATTGATTCCTTTCTTGCGATGGTGGAGGATGAAAAGAGGGCCGGCGACAGATGGCTCGATCAGCTCAACCGGCTTTTTGAAGAAAAAAGCAGTGACCTCTTTAATCAACTTGAAACCCATTTCAAAAAAGACAGTCAAAATAATATCCAACGGGAAATCAGGAATATCTATAACCGGTATGATATCCTTTCAAAGCCGCGGCATTATGTAAAACAATTATTGCTCGTTCCCCTGCGTTTACTGGGACTTCACAAAACGGATTCAGATCCCGGACGTAGAAAAGAGCTGTCAGAAATAAGGAAACAGGCTGATATCACGCCCGTTCTTTCGACAATGAGCGCATTTAATCGAAGTGTCCTTGAAACACTTTTGCCTGAAAAGAGCGATTCGCCCTTCTTCAAAGGACTGCAAAGAGATGACATAGCCCTTTCGGATAGAGAAGTTCAGGAGAAAATCGGGGAGTTGCAGGAAGGACTGATAGAATGGCTCGAAGGCAGGTTCAGTGAACTTGCGCGGGGGATTCCGAAACATAAGGTGGTGGGCATCTATTCGACTACCATCATGTGGGGTGGTCTGATCCTGTCCTTTGAGATCGTCCTTGGAGGCGGCATAACATTTATTGAGATGGCCCTCGATTCATTTCTGGCACCCCTGGTTACGAAAGGTACTGTCAATCTCTTCGCCTTTCACGAAATTCAGACGATCGCCCGTGAACTTGATAAGCGATACAGGAGGGGAATTCTGGATATACTGGAAGAACAGAAACAACGCTATGTATCTTGTCTGGAACCGTTCCTCATATCTGATAAAACAATCAAGGGACTGCTGGACTTGAAGGCGGAACCGGGGGATTAGCGGATGAACGATTCCAGTGTGGTGCTGCGAGACAGCATTCTAAAAGCACAAAACATTGCCCGGACGACTGATCTCGTCAGTCTTTCAAAGGACGAGCGGCAAGGCATCGTTGAAGGGGCACAGGCGCTCCTCGAAAAGCTCGATGCCGTGGTGCAGAAGTATCTGGTGGTTGGATTACTGGGGGGGACGGGTGTGGGGAAGTCGACACTCATGAATGCACTTGCCGGGGCTCACATTTCCTCTGCGAGCCACCGCAGGCCGCACACCGACTCGATTTTGATATATCATCACTGCGATACACCATTGCCCTTTGCGCCTGATTCAGAAACAATCTGGCAGGAATTTACACACACCAGCGAAGCGGCACAGCAGATTATACTGTGCGATCTGCCCGATTATGACAGCCTCTTGGCGGGACACAGGCGGCAGGTCCTCGGCTTTATGGAGCATATGGATATTATTCTATGGCTGACCTCACCGGCAAAGTACGGCGACGGCAGTTTTTATGAATTTCTCCAACTGGTGCCGAAGTCCAGGCACAATTTCTATTTTGCCCTTAACAAATCGGACCTCTTTTTTGATGGTAAAGGTTCCGAAGAGGGATTTGAAGAGATGCGGCGGGTCCACGCCGATTTTCAGGGACATCTTCAAAAGGTCGCAATCGCCGATCCCGTCATCTATACCATCTCCGCCGAGGAGGCCTTTGGCAAGCCGACTCTCTCGTCGTGGAATCAGTTTCCCAGCCTGCGCCAGGAAATCTTTCGTCAGAGGGTTTTGAAAGAAATCAAAAACATCAAGATGGCAAACCTGGACAGGGAATACGCTCAATACCTTTCATTATTTGAGACCGAAGTGGTTCACCTTGAAACCATGCACGGTATTCTTGACCATGTGATCACGACGACAGGGGCAACGGGCTCCGAAGAAGAGGGGTTTATTAGGGAAAATGTCGATTCAGTAATGGATGAGAGCATACGCGGGGAGATACGGTCGAAGATAGACAATATCTCCATATTGAAAGGGCCGGGCTACGGCATAGCCGCTCTCATAGAGCAATGGAAATATCGGTTTGAGAGCCCGGCGGAGTTGAAAGGCAGCGCCTTTGGTTTCGTTACTCAGCGAATCTCCCAGGTCTTTCAGAGACGATGTGGCAATCTCCAAAATAAGATCATGAGCGACATCATGAGAAGGGGTGCTCATCGTACAATGGCCGAGCAGGTTGAGGATATGTTAAAACCGGAACGCCTTACTGAAATCTTTGAGGAAAAACTCGAGGACTATGTAAACAGCCGGCTTATCTCATTTCATAAAGCCCGGCATGTACTCTTTCGGACCAGTCAATATTGCGCCTATCTTTTCCTTCTCTGCGGTCTGATTGTAGCCCTTGCGGGAAAGCCCGCGTGGCAGGACCTTTTCGCACATCCTTCAGTGGCCCATATGCTGAACTTTATCTTTACCGCCTTCTATAATCTTTTCAGTCCAGCCGGTCTGGCGGCATTGGGCAGTTATGCGCTCATGAACCTGCTGTTCGGTTTCTGGTTTTACCGTCGGTACCGCAGTCTTATCGAAGGTAAGACGAATGAGATAGTCAACTCATTCGTGGAGAAGGTGGGGGAATTGTGGCACGAGGTGATCGGTCATATCACGGCGGAGTTGAAGAAATACGATCACAGGCTGGAGCAGACGGTACGTTCCCTGAGAGAACTTAAGAGATAATTAGGGGTAATGAGGGCCGGGTTCAGATTTCTACCATGCTTTTCGACGATCTGAAGGACTGCGCCGCCTTTCGACCAATCGGCATTTATTCTATTTACTTCTCAGGCGATTCTCGAATAGTTTTACAATGCATAGCGATGTATGGGAAAAGATAGAATTCCCATTGATTTCCCGTTACATACGCTTACAGTACATTGTCTTTGCCGGAGGAGATTATATGGTTCGTCTCAATAGCATGTCGGAAAGTTACAGGAATCGTCTCCTGTCGCTAAACTGTCCTTCCTTTGAAACCAGCCCCTGGGTAACGGGTCCTAAACTGGCGGAACGGCGAGTGGCCCTTGTCTCTACTGCCGGTCTCCATCGCCGAGGTGATCGGCCTTTTACCACAGGCGCCATGGATTATCGGATTATCCCTGGCGATATTTCAGCAAATGACCTGATCATGAGCCATGTTTCCGCCAATTTTGACCGAACTGGATTTCAGCAGGACTGGAATGTAGTCTTTCCGCTGGATCGCGGGTGGTCCCCTGGCCTGCCCCGTCGATTTTGGGAAAATAGATCATTCGATGAGCGATTGCGATCAGATGGTGAATTCTTTCAAAGAGGAAATGTCGCAGATGCGCAACTGGTATGATAGTGCCGTAGAGAAGCGCGGAAGAACCACTGTCGGTTCGAGCGGTCTGGCGCCGGAAGAGGTGGCGGAATTTCTTGCAGGATTTGTCCTGGGCGACAGAGAATCGAACACCGTGAGCAATATATCGCTTGCCAACGCCATCCGGCTGGCGGCCGAGGATCTCAAGGCCTATTATATGGAAGCTGTATCAAACCAGCCGGGGCAGTCGACAGACGGCGGTGGGTTTGCCGACTGGTTTTGGCGCCGGACCGTGGCTGCACAAATCATCAATGCTATCAGAGAGATTTGCCTTACCATCTCCGATGGTGAAATGAGACTGCTGGGTACTTTGCAACTGGTACCCCGGACACAACTGCACAACTTTAAGGGTTGATGGGAATCCGCATGAAAAAGTCAGTTTATTTCTTTCTCCTCTGCGGTTTTGCGGCCTTTGCTCTGGCTGTTGCCGCCCACGCCGACGAGACTGTTTTGCTTTGTCACAGCAGGGTAGAACTCGAATCGATGTGGCGAAACAGAATCCAGTCCTTTCTTGACAGAGGGATCATTCCCCTGATCGACCTTGAATCGAGTCTCCGCAGAGAGGATGGGGAAAAATATCTCAAGAAGGCCTTCAAGGCGATGGACAAGGAGGGGATTGCCCTCATCGCTTTCGATGGGTACCAAGCCCCGAATAAGAAAAATTCGCCCCCGGGATATCGATGGGGCTATTATATCCATGAAGTCGTGAACACCTACCCCGGCCGTTTCATCGTGGCCACAAACGGCGGCACAAACAAAAACTGGTTTGAACAGAAATCGTCATTTATCGAAGAGACGGAACTGCAGGTCTGAAGCGGCGATTACCCCATTATGGGAGAATATGAATTTCGTCATTATATGTCGAGTGTCCAGTGTAAGAAGGGACGAACCGATCGAGATATGTACATAGCGGTGACCTACGAAAACGGACAACGCCTTTTCAGCCTTTCCGAGGAGACAGGCATCGCCTTTTTGATCCACCTCGAAGCGGAAGACCTTCCTTTGGCCAAACTTGAGGAGATGCTTGGCCGCTATCCGAAGGCGAAGGTCATATGGTGCCACCTGGGCCAGATACGCCATCGGGAAAAGCAGAAAAGGTATGATGCCCAACTCCTTCGTCGTCTCCTTTCGCAATACACGAATCTGTATATAGACATCTCGACGGGAGAGCCGGGACGTCGTTACAAATGCAACAATAATGTCTTAGACACTGTAATCTGGGAGATGCGAGGCGGTACTTCTCAGAAGGACCGGCTTAGAGAGGACTACCGGGCAATTCTCACCGATTTTTGCGACCGTTTCGTCGTCGGTCTCGATTATGGGGGAGGGCGAAAATCTCTCGACAGCTATATAAAGGAAAAGACGAAAACGAGGCGCCTCATCATGCGCGATCTGCCCGACGGGGCAAAGCATGATATAGAATACCGGAACGCCTGGTTGCTCTTGACGGGCAAAAAATGGTAATGAATTACTTAAGTTTTACCGCCGCTGGGGCAGTGGTGCTGCTGGAAAGTCTGATCCGCGCCCTATCCCTCTGGAAGAAGGGGAGTCAGGGATAATCTTTGACTCCTGAGAATGGTGGAAATGAATAGGATGTTTTACGGGTGGTGGATCGTTGGGGCCTGTTTCATCATCAGCGTGTACATAGGCAGCGTTATTTTTTTCGGTTTTACCGCCTTTATTGAACCCCTTGTTAAAGAATTCGGGTGGAGCTATACGCAGGTTTCCTTTGCCGCCAGCATACGGGGAATGGAGCTGGGCATCTTTTCTCCCCTTATCGGATTTCTCGTCGACAGGTACGGTTCGCGAAAACTCCTCTTTTATGGCATCCTGATAACGGGTATCGGAATCCTTTTGCTGAGCTTTACTCGATCGCTGTCAATGTTTTACTGTGCATTCATTATATTGAGTGTCGGGGCCTGCGGCTGCATGAGTGTGGTCACGATGACCGTCATCGCTCACTGATTTCGTAAGAATCTGGGAAAGGCGCTTGGGATCGCGTCCTCGGGATTTGGCGCCGGGGGGTTCTTTATCCCTTTGATTGTCTTTCTCATAGATGCCTATGGCTGGCTCGGCGATATCTATGATATACGACATGTTATGGCCTTTGCCTCTGGATTGATGGTTGTAGGTTTTGTGATGCTGGCCTATCCCGTTAACAACATGGCAATCTTTCTTTTCCTGGCCTTTTTCTCCATTGGCTTCGGTTCTATCAATCCCCTGCGCGGTTCCTTTCTCAGGAAATATTTCGGCATGAGATACTTCGGCAAATTGCTGGGAATAGCAATGGGGATATCGTCAGTGGGGGGGATCATTGGTCCCACGTTAACGGGATTTATCTACGACCTGTCCGGGACATACCAATTGGTCTGGTTAGGATTTGCCGTCTCACTGGTTGTTGCCGTTATCTTGATTATGAATATGTCGCAGAATTACAGCGACGGATCTTGAGGGGCCAACAGGGTATACATATATAAATAGATGTCCCTATTTACTATGTACCGCGAATTCTAACTTTCTGCAGGAGGGTGTCATGTATGAATTAAGGCCTGGATTACTCCGGTTACTCCGCTCTATTCTTGTTGTATTTGTCTCCATTTTTTTTATTGCCGGTCTGGTATGTGCGCCGGTAACACATGCCGCGACGCTCACTGTCACTGTTTTGACCGATGCCGCCGGATTGGGGGATAAGGGTTTTAATGACGTCTGCTGGCAGGGTGTTGAGCGGGCAAAAAAGGAATTTACAATAGAAACAAAATTTATTCAGTCCCTTAAGGCGTCCGATTATGTTGCAGATTTGACGGCAGCCGCCACCGATGCCGATATTGTCGTCACATTAGGATTTCTCTTTATTGACGCCGTCAGGAAGGTGGTCCCTCATTTTCAGGATACCAGTTTCATCCACATAGAGGGGGACATACCGGGGAAGAATGTCATCTCTTTTGATTTCAAATCCGAAGAGGGGGGATACATGGCCGGTATTGTCGCGGGACTCTTCACGAAAACCGGAAAGATCGGCGTCGTGGGCGGCATGGATATACCCCCTGTCGAGGCCTATATCAGCGGTTTTAAAGCAGGGGTCAGGACATCTGAAAAGAAGGGGGAATGAACCGATCGACGTAAGCGCTGTCTCTGCCGGTTCTTTCGATGATCCGGAAAAGGGAAAATCACTGGCCCGGGAACTGATCCGGCAGGGAGCTGATATTATCTTCAGTGTTGCCGGAAATACGAGCACGGGCGTTGCCGATGCAGTAAAAAATTCGGATAATGTCTATTGGATTGCCGAAGATCTGGATAAGGATGCAATGATTTCGGGAAGGGCTTTGACGAGTACGCTGAAGAAGATGGATGTTACCGTCTACTGCGCCATTAAAGATATTGTTCATGGCGAATTTCGGGCCGACCATTTCTGGCTTGGCGCATCCGATGGGGCGATAGACATTACCGACATGAATCTTTCGAAAAAGATGTTTACAGCGGAGGATATCAAGAGCATTGAAGGGGTGCGGAATCTTCTGAAGAAGGGCGCATTGACCGTTCCCAATCGCTATTCCCAATTGGCGGATTTTCAACCCCCCGATTTATAGGACAACGCTGATACTGGCGCAGGTAAGCCACCCTGTGCGATTGTTTCTTCATTCAGTACCATCATACCAAGTGAAAGAATGAGATATTATAGGATGTGACCCCCTCTGCAAAGGGGGATCATTTCGTGTTTATCTGTGTCTTGATCCATGGTAATAATCCTTGCAAATTTTCACCTGGATGCTTACAATGTATTACAATTAAATACACTGGAGGTTTTGTATGGGTAACGCAATATCGGTAAGAATATCTGATGATCTGGCTTTCAAGCTGACTGAAATTGCCAGAGAGACAGAGCGGCCGAAATCGTTTCATGTCCAGAAGGCCCTGGAGGCCTATTTGTCAGACCTTGCGGATTTGCAGGTTGCCTATGATCGATTGCATGATACCGCTGATCCGATTGTTTCTATTGAGGACATGAGGAAAGAAATTGAGTTATAAAATTGTATTCAAGAAGTCGGTTGCACGCGATCTCAGGAAAATGAGCAAGGAGCAGGCCGATAGAATTTTAACAAAAATTGAAGATGAGCTTCCCGACAATGCTGAGAATTTTCTTGTACTAACAGGTAAGTTTTCAGGTTTGAGGAAATTCCGGATTGGGGATCATCGAGTAGTATTTTCGATTCTGAGAGATCGGGTTCTTGTCCTGAGAATAAGGCATCGCCGGGACGCATATAAATAAAGAGGATGAAATGATGGGAAGGGTATTGATAATCGGCGCAGGCGGCGTCGGGAGCGTGGTAACACACAAATGTGCGGAGGCGTCTCACGTCTTTACGGACATCATGCTTGCCAGCCGCACTCTGTCAAAATGTGAAGCCATAGCAGAGGAAATCAAGGGGGGCTTCCATCACAACGGCCCAGGTGGATGCCGACAATGTCGCTGAGGTGGTCAGCCTGATTCGGGCGTTTCGCCCCGACATCGTCATCAATGTGGCGCTCCCCTCCATAGGCATCTGGACCGAGGCGGGGGACTTTAGATTGGTGAAAACCTTCGGATACGAAGATTTCACCAACCGGTTGTTGTAATCGTATCCCCCGAGGGATGTCTATCGCCCAGGAGGTCTCCATGTCATAGTTTTTCTTCTTGACATTACCATCTCTATTTCTATAAGCGGTTCGCTGACAGATACTATTTATCATATTTATGAAAGGATACTGCCATTAATATTAAAAGGTACTGGCGCTCTCTTGGATTGCTGCCCCTCTTTATCCTGGCCCACTTCGGCCATCATCTGCTGACGGCACTGCCCATTCCGCTGTCGCCCTTAATCCGCAACGATTTCAATCTTGATTATATGCAAACGGGCCTGGTAATTTCGGCTTTTACTCTCTCCTACGGTATCGGCCAGCTACCGGCGGGTTGGCTCACCGATCGCATCGGTCCCCGCATAATAATAACACTGGGGATCTGCGGCGTGGCTCTTGCCGGTCTTTTCGTTGGACTTTCCTACTCCTATATGATGATGATTGCCTGTCTCATTGTGATGGGGATCATGGGAGGCGGCTATCATCCTGCCGCGCCGCCCATGATTGCCGCGTCGGTAGAACCGGAAAAACGAGGAAGCGCCCTCGGTCTCCACATGATCGGGGGAAGCGCCAGCTATTTTCTGTCGCCAATCATCGCTGCGGCCATTGCCGTAAGCTGGGGCTGGCGGGGTGCGTTTATCGGTCTGGCCATTCCGGCTATGATGTTCGGTATTATCTTTTATCTGGTCCTGGGAAGGATTCAATCGGCGCAAGGGAAAAGAGAAAAGGCCGTCATTGTCGATCCCGAAGGGTTGTCAAAACCCGGTCGTGTGCGTCGTCTTGTCGTATTTATCATTCTCAGCACCTTCCTGAACACGGTTGTTTTTGCAGTGGCATCCTTTATTCCCCTCTTTCTTGTTGATCATTTCCATATAACGGAGGGGAAGGCTGCCGCCGCAATGGCCTTCATGTATTCGGCAGGCCTCTGGGCCAGTCCCCTGGGAGGATATCTTTCGGACCGCTGGGGGAGGGTACCCGTCATCCTGGCTATCTGCCTTGTCGCGGGGCCGGTCATTATAGCTATCAATGCCGCAACGGGCAGCATGGCCATGTACGTCATACTGGTTGTGCTGGGTATCATATACTATATACGCTTTCCCGTGTCGGAATCATATATCGTGGGACAGACATCGGCAAAAAACCGTTCCACCATACTGGGTATCTATTTCTTCAGCGGCATGGAGGGGGGCGGTGTGCTGACGCCGGTCATGGGCTATATGATCGACAGCTTCGGATTTTATGCGAGTTTTACCGCCTCCGGTGTCGTGATGCTCCTGGGAACAATCATCTGTGCCCTCTTCCTCTGGAATGATCGCGGCTAGAGAGACACTCTTTTACTACCCAACCCGGCACGGCAGCAAAGAAATACCGTAACATGGGCACGCGCCTCTTTGAAGCGTTGAGCACCATCGAATAATAGGAGCCACCATTTTTTGTCGAACCTTTCCATAGACTCTTCGTGGGGCGAGAGTTTGGAATTAAGGGAAATAAAAGAACATGGATTAAAGAAAAGAGACCACTCCCGACCGTAAATGGGAACACAGGCAAGACCGGCTGTAGTCCTTAACCTGCGCCTATTTCGTTGCGCCC
Organism: uncultured Syntrophaceae bacterium; assembly: GCA_964394725.1. Classification (GTDB taxonomy): domain Bacteria; phylum Desulfobacterota; class Syntrophia; order Syntrophales; family UBA2210; genus JAFGPZ01. The sequence goes on along the minus strand of CAYMYS010000013.1, from coordinate 30,007 downwards.
GTCCTTCATAAGTGTCATCCATAAAAAGGCCGTAATAATTTATTTCCAGGCATGATAAAGAAAATACTGAATAAAAATGGCAGTTTGTGGTATAGTACCCGGTGGACGGTAGAAAAATACCGTTACACATGGAGGGATGACACTATATGAAATTTAATCTGTTCAAAGCCCTGAGATCTTTTATCACAATGATTTCAGGAAAGAGTTACAAAAAGCAACCCCCGCAGAAGGCGGAGCAGAAACGAAAAGGAACGGGTAAGGTACCCGTCCAGGAGAAAGAGAAGCGGCCCTCGAAATTTCGTGACATGGGGCTTCCGCAGGCGCTCCTTACGTCAATCGAGAAGATGGGCTATAAGGAAATGACCCCTATACAGGAGGCCACCTACGCAACAGTTATGGCGGGGCAGGACCTCTGCGCCCTAGCGGAAACTGGATCGGGAAAGACTGCAGCCTGCGCGATCCCCCTTGTTCAACAGATAGATACGAAGGAGAACGCCATTCAGGGTCTGATCATCGTTCCAACCCGCGAGTTGTGCATTCAGTATGTCGGTGAAATCGAAAAGATCGGCAAGGGAATGGGCGTGGTCCCCTTTGCAGTTTTCGGTGGTTTCGATAAGAAAATTCAAGTCGCCAAGATCAAGCATGAGGTGCATGTCCTCGTGGCGACACCGGGACGGCTCATCGATCTCCTCTACGATGGTGTGGTCAGGCTGTCGAAGGTGAAGTGTGTTGTCCTCGATGAGGCCGATGAACTGTTACGGGAAGGCTTTCTCGAAGACATTGAATTTATCATGTCCTGCATTCTGCAGGAACACCAGACGCTCCTCTTTGCCGCCACGATGGATGAAGAAATCAAAAAGCTGACTCATAACTATCTGCGGGATCCCGTGTACCTTTCCCTTATCCAGAAGCGGGCGGCACCGGAGTCTATTGAGCATTATTTTGCCTATGTCCACCCCGATCATAAAAAGGAGGAAATGGTAAAGTACCTTGAGCGGGAGCATGCCGGCCAGGGCATCATCTTTTGTAACGCCCGCTACAAGGTTGATAATCTCTACCGTGATATGCGGAAAGACGTGAAAGATATCAATTATATACATGCGGGGCTCAGCCAGGACAAGCGTACCTCGCTCTTCAGGCAGTTCAAGCAAAAGAAGCTTCGCTATCTCATCGCCACCGATGTCGCCGGCAGGGGGCTCGACTTTACCCATATCACCCATGTGATCAACTGGGACTTCCCCGATACGGGAAACCAGTATACCCACCGTACTGGACGGTCGGGACGTATGGGGAAGATCGGCAAGGCCTTTACCCTCGTGACCAAGGGCGATCTGCCCAGACTGCGCGAACTTATTCGAAAGAGGAATGTTACTCCCCTATGGATCGGGAGAGACCCCCTTCAAGCACCTGCCCTACCTCAGGGAGGAACGAAGAAAAAGGGCAAGGGATACTATCGGTCGTCTCGTGCTAAAGGATCGGGAAACCGGGGCAGACGGGTACTCGATAGCCCTGCGATACCTGCTCCTTCCCCTCTGTCACTTTCCAAGAAGTAGGGAATTCATGAGGAAATGTGTAATTGGGGCGGGTTCTTGTCACCTGATAAGAATTCTCCCCACCATCCGCACTGTCGATAACTGAAGAGCGGGTCTATTTCCACCTCTTCTCCCTATCAGGTGGCGGGCGGAGTCTGACTGTTTCGATTCAGGATTGAGCGTGCGTAGAAAAGTGTAAAGATGGCGGCGCTCCATGTTATGAGAAAGAATCCCCACCAGATACCCAGCAATTTCCAGCCGAAGATAGTGACGAATAAATGAAAGACCACCACAGGGGCGGCAAGCTGTCGGACAAGGCCGATCAAGACGGCATACATCGGTTTTTTGATACCCTGCAGGGCGGCAATGTGAACAAAGAGGATGATATAGCCGTAAAAGACGAGGGCATCGATTCTGAGATAGGTCGTTCCGATGGATATGACTGTCTCGTCATCGGTGAATATTCCCATCCAGTAGCGGGCGCCGACTAGGACAATCACCGTTCCCGCGACACTGATAATGCCTCCGTAGAGAAGCGATCTGTTCAGGATTTCTCTGATGCGGTGAAATAGTCCAGCTCCGTTGTTCTGTGCTACCAGTGTCAGTGTAGATATATTCAATCCTATGGTGGGGACAAGGATGATCTGCTCGATTCTGATACCGATTCCATAGGCTGCTACTGCATCTTTCCCGAATTGACTGATAAACCAGGTAATGACGAAGAAGCCGATACCGATGGTTATCGTGTTGAAGCTGGCAGGAAACCCCTGGTATGCGATGTCCCTGAATGCTGTCTTTTTCGGGAAGATATCACTCACATTTTTTCCCGCTATGAGACTCGATCTATGTACCTTGAATCCCAGATAGATACTGCCCAGTAATTGAACGACAACTGTTGCCAGTGCAATCCCCGCAATTCCCATGGAAGGGATACCGAAACCGCCGAACATAAAGAGGGGATCGAGACCTATGTTCAGAAAAAAGCCTGCAATAAGAAAATTTCTGAAGGATTTCGTGTCACCCATTGCCGTCAATATGGCATTCAGCATGTAGGCGAGGAGGAAGAAAACTGCTCCAGCAAAGATGGTGTTCATGTAGAGCAGGGCCATTGTCAGGTATTCCCCCGTTGCTCCCAGTGTTTTGAATAGAAGGGGAGAGATGTAAAAGCCGATAAGGGTGGTAATCATGGCCGTCATTATGCCGAAGGTAATGCCCTGAATGGCATAGAGACGAGCCTTATTCCTGTCTCCCCGGCCGAGGGCAGTGGCAATGAGGGCCGTTGTTCCCGTGGAGAGCCCCGTTCCCATGGCGATGATAATAAAGTAAACGGGTAGTGACAATGACAGGGCGGCCAGGACCTGAGTGGATATAATTCCGCCGAAATAGGTATCCACCACATTGAACATGGTATTGAAGAAGAATCCCATGCTCGCCGGGATGGCCAGCCTGCGGATAAGGCCGGGTATTGGTTGTGTGATGAGGTCGTTCTTTTCAGGCATTAGGAAATCTCCTTAGGCTTCATTCTTTCTGATGTATAACTCGAGGCGATTTGCGCCCAGAGAGAGTGTCAGTGTCAGAGTAAGATAGAGGGCAGTAATTGTTATCCAGCATTCGAAGGTCAGGTATGTTGCCGACATGAGTTCCATGCCCTGGAAGGTCAGTTCCTGTATGGAGATGACGGAAACAATGGCTGAATCTTTGATCGTCGATATGAATTGCCCTGCAAGGGGCGGAAGAATTGTCTTGATCGCCTGGGGAAGGACGACATGGCGCATGGCCTGCATGCGCGAAAGTCCCAGGGCATAGGCCGCCTCATATTGTCCCCGCGGTATGGACTGAACGCCAGCCCTGACGATCTCGGTAATGTAGGCCCCTTCGAAGATGGCAATCGTTATCAGGGCCGAAAGAAAGGGCGAGAACTGTGCAGGAGGCCCTAATAAGAATCCCAGTATCGACGTTGCCTCTTCCGATAAGCCATCCAGAAACCGATCGACACCGAGAAGCGTAATGATCTGGTCGCCGATGAAGTAGTAGAAAATGAAAACGAGGATGAGGGGAGGGACGTTGCGAATCAATTCGACATAGGTTCTCCCTATGAGTTGTCTGAAGAGACTCCGGCTGGTCCGGAAGAGTCCCATGACAAGGCCTATGACACATGCCAGGACGGTTCCCCATATGCTGAGCCGGATCGTCGTGAAAAGGCCCTGCATGAGCAGGTTGGGAACAAATCCGCCAAGCGCCTCGTCATATCGGAAGAGGTATTGGGGGATTGCGCCCCAGTTCCACTTATAGTGAAGTCCCACCTTGATCCGGTAGAATATGTATATGCCTGTCGCGACAAGGGCAAGGGAAATAACTATATCGAGCCATGTGATTTTTAATCTCCCACCTGTCACAGTGCGCACCTGTATTCTCCGTCCTTACAATAATGATTCGTAAAAAGAAGTCACGGCCATTTGTCTGTACTGTTGCAGGCAAAAGTAATAGAGAATTCACTCAGATTAAATGATCCTGAACTCCCGACTGAGCGGAAGTCCAGAAGCTCGGACCTTTTACGAGGTTGTTACCAATGGACTCACCTGAGTCTTTTATCCGCTGCGATTACTGGAGCTGGTCTTCCCAGTTGCGTGTTCCGAACCAGTAGTGCTTTCGCTCCGCCAGCCAGCCTTCCGCTTCAACAACACGAATCCAGTTGTTAAAGAAATTGAGTGTATCGAAATCACCCTTTCGCATGGCAAATCCGATGGGTTCCCTGGTGAAGGTTTCCGGGAAGGGGAGAAAGAGAGTTTCCTTATATTTCAGTGCCTCGTAGGCAGGCCGCGGCGCACTCCCGACAACGGCGTGGGCCTTCCCATTCACCAGTTCCTGGTATGCCTGTGACTCGTCATCAAACATGCGGAGTTTTGCCTTGGGTATATATTTCTTGACGGCCGTTACTGCCGTCGAACCGAGGCGAACAGCAATGACGACATCGGAGCGGTTGAAGTCTTCCAGGTTCTTGAAACCCGCGGCCAGTTTCCTGTGGGCTATGATAGCCATGCCTGTCGTATCATAGGGAACGCTGAAGTTGACCTTTCTGTTGCGGTTGGGGCGAATGCCCATGCCGCCGATGATTACGTCAAACTTTCCCGTAAGAAGAGCGGGGATAATGCCGGCCCATTTGGTGGGCACGAATTTAATCTTTACCCCGGCATCTTGTGCAAGTCTCCGTGCTACATCGATTTCAAAACCGATCAGTTTTCCTGTTTTGTCCTTCATTGCCCATGGCACGAAGGTGGACATCCCCACATGAAGAGTTCCCCTCTTGAGGATCTGTTCAATGGTGCTTTCCCGGACAAGCTTTTGCTGAATCTCTCCCGCCGATGCGGTGATGGCAAAGGCGAGAATGAGCAAGATGACGACAATAGATCCGAAGATTGTATTCTTATCTTTCATGAAATTTCTCCTTTCTCTTCTAGGTTACTATGTTGGTATCCTGAGACGATTCTCGAGGATTGTGCCAATGAAAGACAATGTGACCGTTATGATGAAATATATTGCCGCCAGGGTAAACCAGATCTCAAAGGTCAAAAATGTCTCTGCAATGATTGCCTGTCCCTGCATGGTGAGGTCATAGATGGCAATAGTACTGACGAGAGCCGAATCCTTTACGAGGGATACCGCCTGGCTCGTCAAAGGAGGAAGCATCCAACGGATGGCCTGGGGGAGAATGATGAATCTATAGACCTGGTAGGTGCTGAGGCCTGTACTGTAGGCGGCTTGCCACTGCTCTTTTTGAATGGAGACGATTCCCGCGCGAAATATTTCCGATGCATAGGCGCCTTCAAAGAGGCTGAGGGCCAGGACTGCCGAGACAAAGCGATTGATGTCGAGTACCGGTGCCAGGACGAAGTAGAGAAAGAATATCTGTACCAGAAGGGGTGTGTTTCGAATGAACTCGATATACCCTCGTGCCAGGACACGACCGACGATTGAATGTGACAGGCGGAGCAGGGCCGTAATCAGGCCGAAGAGGAATGCGAAGACCAGACTCAAGGCGGTAATATAGAGGGTGACCAGAAGTCCCTCCAGGAGTGGCCCTGCGACGAAAACGCCATTTTCAAAGGACAAAATATACCTCGGCACGAGGTACCACTGCCAGTGATAACCCAGTTGTTCCGTCCCCTGCGCCATTAGCCAGGTAAGGACAGCCACGAGAGCAATGAACTTGGCACTGTCTATCGTAATAGGTGATTTTATGAATTGCAATGTTATTTTCCCTTTGGGCATAAAGCTTCTCTCAATCCTGTGTCACTGTAAGATAACTTTTGTTTGAACCATCAAATCGGTATGGTGCGTGTCTGACCTTATCTTTGTCAGGAGACGGTGTAATGAAAGGTTTTCTTCTCTTTGAATGGTATCTATTATAGCGGGAAGTGGTAATAACTGCAAATATCACAGTGGAAACAAACGTGATGGTCCGGTACAAAAGTAAAATATCGAGTCACTCCCGCGGCGGCGGGAGTCTATAAGTACTAGAAAAGACTGGATTCCCGATCAAGCCGGGAATGACAAGACGGCAGAGATTCGACTTTTTACCGATTCGTTGATCTTCATTATTCCCATATTTATAAGGAAAATGTATTCTGAGTACACAGATGATAGCTTTCTTTTGTCTTATATCTCAAAGAGTTAGGCGTGGCGGTGACTCTGTGTGCAGAGTGACAAGCGAATCTACAAAAAGTATATATGAGGATAAAGCGGGATTGCCATCTCGGTGCCTTAGGACAGGTCAACATTGTTTTTTTGACAATACTGCGGGGTCGGTGTACAGGCGAATGGAATAAAACGCATGGTGTAGATTAATCTTGAACAATCAGAGTAGAAAATGGGCCTTCGCAGTTCTCTTCATTGTTGTATTCCTGGATATGCTCGGTCTCGGAATTATTATTCCCCTCCTTCCCGTTTATGCCACAGAATTGGGCGCAACTGGCCATGAGTATTGGAATGATCGTTGCTCCCATACTGTCAGGTGTGATTATGGACTATTCAGGAATCGATGCAGTTTTTTATTTTATGGGTGGAATATCCCTCTTTGGAATGGCCTTATTTTATCAGCGCATCAAAGTCTACAAAAAATCAAATCAGGGATAGTATCTGCAAAGGTTAAGTGCCTTTGGATATGCAAACAGGGCATCTGTTTTTGATTTTCTGCGAAAATCAATCCACTATTGTCCTTTCTCGTACCTTTATGATATTGTCTGAAACATAATGAAGATTACATCTCTTGAATTTATAAAGAGCGCTACGGAACCCTTTCAATATCCGGAGGATCACCTTCCCGAGGTTGCATTCGTGGGCAGATCAAATGTGGGCAAATCATCCTTGATTAATGTACTGGTAAATAGAAGGCGTTTTGCCAAGATCAGTTCCACGCCGGGGCGCACCCGTCTGGTAAACTTCTTCCGGATAAATAACAGACTGGGTTTCGTAGACCTTCCCGGGTATGGCTATGCCAAGGTTCCCCTGGAGATAAGAAAGAGCTGGGGTCCCATTGTGGAGAGATATCTGACAGAGCGCCGGTCACTCAGTCTCGTCGTTGTAATACTCGATTTGAGACGGGAACCCTCGGGTGATGATCTGACGCTGATCGACTGGCTCAGCCATTATGATAAAAAGATACTTTTCGTGTTGACGAAGGCCGACAAACTGTCTAAAAACAAGATTGTTGTCAATCGCAGGATAATCAGGGACAGCCTGAAGGTTACGGATTCCGATCTGATAACCTTTTCTGCCAAAACCGGTGAAGGTAAGGAGTCCGTCTGGAACGCCATCATAAATGTAATGAATACGCAGGGATAAAATTAATCCTTTGTTGAATAGTTGTAATATCGATATTTCGATATAGCTTGACATGAATAAATGTTTTTGATAACTGAAAGTAACTGTTAGTGGTCAAAATGGAATCTTCATAATGTGATCTGTTCGGTGAGGTGAGAGAGTTTGAGTAGTACGTGTTGTACCGGAAAGTGTTCTCCTTTTATTCACCATGGCAGCCGCAAGTTTTTTATTCCTGTATATCACTGTTATATCTAATTTTATGCGATACGAGAGGTAGAAGAAGTGGTCGAAGAAAAGGGAAATGTAGGCGCCATAATGGTTGTCGGTTCGGGTATTGCGGGCATTCAGGCATCTCTGGATCTGGCAAATTCGGGCATGAAGGTATATCTCGTCGAAAAAGACATTAGTATCGGCGGCGTCATGGCCCAGTTGGACAAGACATTTCCCACCAATGATTGTTCAGCATGTATACTGTCGCCCAAACTAGTCGAAGTGGGAAGGCATCCCAATGTAGAAATCTTGACTAACCGGACGGTGAAATCCGTTGATGGTGAGGCGGGGCGATTTGAGGTGAAACTCCACCATGCTCCACGCTTTATCGATCTGGATAAATGTACGGGATGCGGCGATTGTGCCGCAGTATGTCCTGTAACTGTTTCCAACGCCTTTAATGAAAACCTTGATGACAGGAAGGCCATTTACCGTAATTTCCCCCAGGCAATTCCCAGCGCCTTTGCCATAGACAAGCTCGGAACGGCCCCCTGTAAGGCTGCCTGCCCCACACATATTAGTGTCCAGGGCTATGTCGCCCTTATTGCGGAAGGGAAGTATAAAGAGGCGCTGAAGCTGATAAAGCAGGAAAATCCTTTCCCCTCTGTCTGTGGAAGGGTATGCACCCATCCCTGTGAGACGGCCTGCAAGAGGGGAGAGGTTGACGAACCCGTTTCAATCATGGCTCTGAAACGGTTTGTTGCCGACCTTGATCTGAATGACGAAACAAAATTTGTCCCCGAAATAAAGGAGAAGAAAGATAAGAGGGTGGCAGTAATCGGCGCCGGCCCGGCCGGTCTTACTGCGGCCTACTACCTTGCAATAGAGGGATACCGGGTTACGGCCTTCGAGGCCATGCCCGTTGCCGGGGGCTGGCTCTCCGTGGGTATCCCTGAGTATCGACTTCCCAAGGATGTTCTTAATGCCGAGATAAAGACCATCGAAGAAATGGGTGTTGAAATTCGTTTAAACACAAAGATAGGCACCGACATTACCATGGAGACGCTTAATAAGGAATTCGATGCTGTCTTTGTAGGTGTCGGTTCTCAGTTAAGCAGTAAACTCCGCATTCCCGGCGAAGACCTTGAAGGGGTTGTCCACGGGATTGATTTTCTCAAAAAGGTGAACCTGGGGGAAAAGGTATTCCTCGGAAATCGTGTGGCCGTTGTGGGTGGCGGTAATGTGGCAATGGATGCAGTCAGGACGGCGCTTAGGACTGGATCAAAAGAGGCCTTTGTTCTCTACAGAAGGACCCGCGCCGAGATGCCCGCAGCCGCAGAGGAGATCGAAGAGGCCCTCCAGGAAGGGATCACAATGGAATTCCTGGCGGCCCCGGTGAAGATTCTGGGAAGTGAAGGAAAGGTTACCGGTATCGAGTGTATCAGGATGGAATTGGGAGAACCGGATGAAAGTGGTCGCCGGAGGCCCGTTCCTGTAGAGGGGTCGGAATTTACCATATCAGTGGATGCCGTCATTCCTGCCATTGGACAGACGAGTGACCTTTCCTTTGTTTCCGAAGAGAGTGGCATTGCCATTAACCGATGGAACACCTTTGAAGTCGATCCCGTCACCTTTGCCACCACAGTGGATGGCGTTTTTGCCGGAGGTGATGATGTGACCGGTCCTGCAACGGCCATAGAGGCGATAAACGCCGGTAAGGAGGCGGCCCGTTCCATAGACCGTTACCTGAAGGGTGAAGATGTTGCACGGGGACGGGAACGTGACTGGAAGGAAAATCTGGCAGATAAGGGCGATGTGAGCGGGGTTGCGAAGGAATATCGTCCCGCCCTGAAGGAGCTGGCTCCCGCCGAGAGAAAGAACCATTTCGAAGAAGTGGTTCAACCATACAGTGAAGAGGAAGCAGTAAGGGAGGCCAAGAGGTGTCTGAGCTGCGGGATCTGTTCCGAATGTTACCAGTGCGTCGATGTCTGTGTAGCCGGGGCCATTGATCATGAAATGAAAGCAGAAGAGGAGACCATCGAGGTAGGCGCAGTCATTGCCGCACCGGGAACGGAACTCTTTCATGCCTCTCTCAGGGGAGAGTACGGATTCGGCATCTACGATAACGTTGTCACCAGTATACAGTTCGAGAGAATCCTTTCCGCCTCGGGTCCCTATTTCGGACATATCCAGAGACTATCCGACGGAAGGGAACCGAAGAAGATCGCCTTTATACAGTGCGTAGGATCACGTGATGTGAGCTGCGGCAACAGCTGGTGTTCCTCTGTCTGTTGCATGTATGCCACTAAACAGGCCATTATCGGAAAGGAACACGCCAAGGAACTGGAACCAACAATATTCTATATGGATATTCGAGCTTACGGCAAAGATTTTGACAGGTTTGTTAACCGAGCCAAGAAGGAATACAAAGTCAGATATATTCGATCCATGCCCTCTGCGGTTAAGGAATTGCAGCAGACGAAAAATCTTCTTTTCACCTATGTGCAGGAAGATGGGACGCTTATAGAAGAGGAATTCGACATGGTTATCCTCTCCGTGGGGCTTATGCCCCCCAAGGAGGCCGGGGTACTTGCGAAAAGCTTGGGTATTGAGCTGGAGGAACACGGTTTCTGCAAGACGGCCCTCGAAAATCCAGTGCAGACGACTCGCGACGGTGTCTTTGTCTGTGGTGTCTTTGGCGGACCGAAGGACATTCCCGAGACGGTCATGGAGGCGAGCAGTGCTGCCGCCTGTGCCGGTGGACTGTTGGCATCGGCGAGAGGAACACTTATCAGAGAGGAAGAGTTGCCCCCGGAAAATGATCTGAGGGGAGTCGGACCCAGGATCGGCGTCTTCGTATGTCACTGTGGAATCAATATCGGTGGCGTTGTGGATGTCCCCGGCGTCGTGGAATATGCAAAGTCGCTTCCCAATGTGGTCTATACTGCGGATAATCTCTTTACCTGCTCACAGGATACAGCAGTGAAGATGGGTGAGGTGATTAAGGAAGAGAACCTTACCAGGGTGGTTGTGGCATCCTGTTCGCCCAGGACTCATGAGACGCTCTTCCAGGAAAACTGTGAAAAGGCGGGGCTCAACCGATATCTCTTTGAAATGGCCAATATCAGGGACCAGTGCTCATGGGTCCATATGAACGAACCCGAGGCGGCCACAGAAAAGGCCAAGGATCTGGTGCGCATGGCCGTTGCGAAGGCCCAGTTTTTGAAACCCTTAAAACCGGGGCAGCTCTCCGTCAACAAGGCGGTTCTGATCATTGGCGGAGGCCTTGCCGGTATAACCGCAGCGCTTTCTTTTGCCGATCAGGGTTTTGAATCCTATATAGTTGAAAAGGAGAATGAACTGGGCGGAAATTACGGTAAGCTCTTCTATACACTGGAGGGGCTGGATACGAGGAAACACCTTGCCGGGCTTTGCGATCGTGTAGAAAAGAACGATCTTATACATGTATATACGGGTACGGAGATAAAGGATATCGAGGGCTTTATCGGAAACTACAAGACGACAATAACCGTTGGAAGGAAGGAACAGCAGTTTGAACATGGAGTTGTTGTTGTGGCTACCGGTGCCTACGAGAACGAAACGACGGAATATCTCTACGGGCAGAATGAGGGCGTCCTGACACAGAGGGAGTTGGAAAAACTCATCAATGAAAAGGATGCAAAACTTGCGGATGCCAAGAGCGTTGTAATGATACAATGTGTCGGCTCACGTTGTGATGAGAGACCCTACTGCAGCAGATACTGTTGCAGCGAGGCCATCAAAAACGCACTGAAGCTGAAAGAGACCGATCCGGATATCGATATCACCATCCTCTACCGGGATATAAGAACCTATGGTCTTAAGGAGGATTACTATAAGAAGGCGCGCCAGGACAATGTGAAATTTGTCCGCTACGACGAGGACAGAAAACCGGAGGTTGCGGCCGACGGCAATACCGTAAAGATCAGGACCTTCGATTACATACTGAACGAGGAGGTAGAGATCACCGCCGATCTGCTGGTTCTCAGTGTGGGTGTCGAGCCCAACCCGGACAATGAAAAGATTGGAATGATGCTGAAGGTGCCGGTCAATCAGGACGGATTTTTCCTCGAGGCCCACGTTAAACTGCGTCCCGTCGATTTTGCCACGGACGGCGTATTCATGTGCGGTATGGCACATTCACCGAAGATGAGCGAGGAGTCTATATCGCAGGCAAACGCAGCCGTTTCACGTGCCTGCACCATTCTGACCAAAGATTTCGTAGAGGCCGAGGGTAGAACGGCCTATGTTATCAAAGAGCGATGTATGGGCTGCGGCCTCTGTGAGGCAAACTGCCCCTTCAGTGCCATAAGCATCAATGCTGACGAGGGTTGTGCCGAGGTCAATGCAGTATTATGTAAGGGGTGCGGTGTTTGTACTGCATCGTGCCGGATGAATGCAATTGATCTAAACGGCTTTACCAATGAAGAGATACTGGCCCAGGTGTCGGCTTTATAGAGGAATTATATAGAAGAGGAAATTATGACTGACGGTAAGGTAGATGAAAAGTGGGAGCCCAAGATTGTGGCCTTTGTCTGTAACTGGTGCACATATGCAGGGGCGGATCTGGCAGGGATAAGCAGACTGCAGTATCCACCAAATGTAAAGCTGGTGAGGCTTCCCTGCTCGGGAAGGGTGAATCCCTTTTATGTCGTCAAGGCGCTGCAAGAGGGCGCCGATGGCGTGCTCGTGTCGGGGTGTCATCCCGGTGAGTGTCACTATTTAACGGGAAATCTATCGGCAAGGCGTAAGTTCGCAATGCTGAAAAATTATCTTGCCTACGTGGGGATAGAGGCGGACAGAACTCTCTTTACATGGATTTCAGCCTCGGAGGGGGAGAAGTTTTCCAAAGTCATAAAGGGTGTCACTGAAAAGGTGAGGGCGCTTGGCCCGGCGAAGAGGCTTGTGAAGAGGTTGAGCTGAATAAGCGGTTTAAATATTAGGGATGGGGAATCAAAAACTGTGGAAATGATAGAAAAAGAAATACGGAAGGTAGCCGCGAAACTCCTTGCAGATAACAAGGTTGATGTCGTAGTGGGATACGAGAACGGAACACTCCCCTGTCAGGCGGTGCCCTTTTTCATAGAATTGCCTGAAGATGCCGAGAGGCTTGTGTGGAATTCCTTTTGTTCCATCAATCTGGCGAAGTATGTGCATGATATTATCTTTAGGCACAAGGAGTCTCAGAAGCGTGTAAAACCGGAGGATCGGACGAAGAAGGTCGTAGGCGTAGTGGCGCGTGGCTGCACGAGTCGTTCACTCGTATTGCATATACAGGAAAAGCAGTATGAGGCCAATCAGGTTTTTATTATAGGTGTTCCCTGCAAAGGTTTCGTTTCCAGGAAAAGGCTTTCCCTTGCAGTGGGGGGAAAGGAAGTGCTGGGGTGTGTACAGAAGGGGGATGTCCTGTCGGTAGAGACGATGGATGGCAAAAGGGATATTCCAATGGGGGATGTCATCGCACCGAATTGTCTGACCTGTCAATTCAATAATCCCGTTATATCTGACATATTGATAGGTGATCCTGCTCCGCCGATGGATACGGGGCATGAGTATGACGAGGTAGACGAATTCGAGAATCTTGCTGAGGAAGACAGGTGGTCCTATTTCGAAAGGGAGATGTCGAAATGCATGAAGTGTTACGCATGTCGAAACGTCTGTCCCTCCTGTTACTGTAAGGTATGTTTTGTTGAGCAGAACCAGCCCAAATGGGTCGGTGTAGGAGTCGATGAGACGGATACGCAGGTCTTTCAGATCATGAGGACATTTCACATGGCGGGACGCTGTGTCGATTGTGGATCGTGTTCTGAAGTATGCCCCATGGGTGTCGATCTGAGAAAATTTCTGAAAAAGCTGGACAAGGATGCCCATAATTTATTTGATTATAGAGCGGGCGAGTCGATGGATAATCAGCCGCCTCTGAGTGTACATAAGGCGGAAGATAAACAGGAATTTATATATGAACCTTAAGTGTCACTATAAGGCGGAGAAGAGATGACAACTTTTTTGAAAGAGGTCAATGACAGAATAGGGGGAGTCCCCATACAGAATTGTTATCATTGCCGAAAATGTACTGCAGGCTGTCCAATAGCATTTGCCATGGATTACAATCCTGACGCTGTTATAAAGATGATCCAGATGGGGAGGCGTGAAGATGTGCTCAAAAGTTCGACGATATGGCTATGCGCGTCCTGTGAGACATGCGTGACACGCTGTCCCAATGAAGTCGATATTGCGAGGATGATGGATGTTTTGAGAGAGATGGCTATTGAGTCGCATGTAGATGCAAAGGAAAAGAATATTCTCAAGTTTCATGAGGCATTTCTGTCCAGTATAAAAATGCGTGGCAGGATTAATGAACCCATGATGATAGCCCTATACAAGCTCAAATCGGGTGATTATTTCTCCGATCTAGGCATGGGTATGAGCATGTTTCTGAAGGGAAAGATCAAACCGATTTCCCCCAGAACGAAGGATATGAAATCGGTAAGAAATATATTTAAATCAACGGGGAAATGAAGATGTATATTTGTGGTGAAGGAGGCTGTAGTTGAAAGTTTCATACTATCCGGGATGTTCGCTTCATGCAACGGGACGGGAATATGACGAGTCTGTAAAGGTCGTAAGCAAGGCCTTGGATATTGAGCTTGAAGAACTTGATGACTGGTCATGTTGTGGTGCATCCTCTGCCCATATGACGAACTTCAAATTGTCAGTTGCTCTGCCCGGCAGAAGTATTATTGCTGCTGAGAAAAAGGCGATGGATGTTATGGTGCCTTGTGCCGCCTGTTTCAACAGGTTAAAATCGGCGCAGTACCATCTAAAAAATAACGAGACATTGAGAACCGAAATAGAGGGTATTATCGGTGAGAAATTCAAGGGGAGCGTAAACATTAGAAACCCCATAGATATTATATATGAGGATATCGGTGTTGATAGGGTGAAGGAACTGGTGACGAGGAGACTGGAGGGTTTGAAACCAGTTTCATACTATGGATGCCTACTCCTGAGACCGCCCGAGATATGCTGCTTTGACGATTACGAAAATCCCTATATGCTGGACAGACTCATGGAGAGCTTGGGGGCAGAATCCCGTAGCTGGTCTTACAAGACAGACTGCTGCGGTGGAAATTTGACTCTGGGGAAGACTGAGATTGTGGTCCGCCTTGTCGATAAATTGATGGTCATGGCCAGAGAGGCAGGCGCCAATTGCATTATCACCGCCTGTCCCGTCTGTTTTGCTAATCTCGACACGAGGGCCAGCGAAGATGTGGCCCTTCCAGCCTTTTATTTTACTGAACTTATGGCGATGGCGCTGGGCTTGGAGGGGACTAATTCGTGGTTTAAGAGACACAATATGGACCCCAGACCACTGTTACGGTCATTGGGGCTGGTATAGACTTTAACACTGTTCTGAAAAGAAGATAGTAATTGTCAGAAACTTATTATTTTGTGCAAGGGAATGTTTAAATAATCCTTTGATGAAGGAAGGGTATGGAGAAGAGAATAATTAAAAAAGACGCTCTGGCCGGTGTTTTTAGAAAGATATCGGAAGGAATGGTGGTCTACGCACCCATTCAGGATGAAGACAATGTAATCTTCAAGGTCCTGAAAGAGGGGGAAGAACCATTGTTAGAGTATGCCAATACAAAGAATGCACCGAAGAACTTTTTCTTTCCCCAGACAGAAACGATGATGAAATTTTTCAGGACTGAGAGAGGGATTGAGCTTTCAGACGATAAAGTTGAAGCGAACGAAGCGGTGCTCTTTGGGGTCAGACCCTGCGACGCGCGAAGTTTTGTACTTCTCGACAAGGTATTCGATGATCCAAAATACAGAGATCCCTATTATATTGAAAGAAGAGAGAAGACTACAATAATATCTCTGGCATGTGTAAATCCGCCTTATTCTACATGTTTCTGTACTTCCGTGGGAGGACATCCAATGTCTGCCGAGGGATCAGATGTATTGATGATAGATATGGGAGAGAGTTATCTCGTCGAATTTGTGACTGCAAAGGGTGAGAAGATTCTCGAAAAAATGGGCGATCTTGAGGTGGCCGGTGAAGCATGGGATGAGAAAAAGAAGGAATTGTACGATGCTAGCGAAGGTAAAATAAAATCGCACATCCCGGCAAAAGAGATAAAACCCTGGCTTGACGAAAATTTCGAGCACCCATTCTGGGATTCGATTCACAAAAACTGTCTCGCCTGCGGAACCTGTACTTACGTATGTCCCACGTGCCATTGTTTTGATATTACCGATGAGGTCAAGGGCGATGGCGGCAGGAGAATCAGGTCATGGGACACCTGCATGTCCTGGCTCTTTACGGTGGAAACATCGGGCCACAACCCGAGATCGTCGCAAAAGGAGCGCTGGCGGCAGAGATTGATGCATAAGTTCCGGTACTTTGTGGACAATTATGGTGTCATCGCCTGTGTCGGGTGTGGTCGTTGCGTCAGAAGTTGCCCCGTTAATATCGATATACGGAAGATAGTGACCGATATCGCTCAATTGAAGTGAGAACAAAGAAGGCGTAGCTCGACTCTGTGATCATGAGTAGTTAGACGACGAAGAATCTGCAATAATTTACATGGAGATTGTAATGCAAAAAAATCCCTATATACCCATTCCTGTTGATTTAGACAAAATTGTAACGGAAGTGACAACGAAGGACATCAAGACCTTTCGTCTCACCTTTGTCAATAAAGAAGACGAGGAGGCCTTTCAATATCTGCCGGGACAGTTTGCCGAGCTTTCCATCTTCGGAAAGGGGGAGTCTCCCATCGGAATTGCTTCCTCTCCCACAGATAAAGGGTATATAGAATTTACGGTTCAAAGGGCAGGCGTGGTTACCTCTGAACTTCACAGTATGGAAGAGGGTACACGCATGGGTGTCAGGGGGCCGCTGGGGAATAACTGGCCCATAGAATACCTGGAGGGGAAGAACGTAGTTATCGTTGGCGGAGGTTTTGCCTTTACCACACTGAGGTCGCTCATCAATTATATGACCTTTAAAGAGAATCGCTCACGATTCGGAAAGATCACCGTTGTTTACGGGGCCAGAGAACCGGGACTTCTCATATATAAGGATGAACTTGCCCGGTGGGAAAAGAGGGATGACATAGATATGCATGTCACTGTAGACAAGGGCGACGAAAACTGGAAAGGAACAGAAGGTTTTGTCCCCACCGTCTGCAAGGATGTGGCACCCAGCTCGGAGAACGCAGTGACGGTAATCTGTGGTCCACCCATCATGATACGCTTTACACTGCCCGTATTCTTCGAACTGGGCTTTTCCAGAGAGAATATCTATACGTCACTGGAGATGAGGATGAAATGCGGTATCGGTAAGTGCGGGCGCTGCAACGTGGGACACAAATACGTGTGCAAGGACGGTCCCGTCTTCTCTCTTGCCGAACTGGATAAACTGACAAAGGAATACTAGTCAAAGAAGTTCGTTTCATCAATCCTCTGTGGCAATTCATTCCAAGGATTAAAGGTTTACAGAGAACCGATCCCGTCAAGGTGTCGCCTCTGTTACTGCCTCAGGCGATACGTTGCGATAGGCATATTCATTAAATTTTTCCTTAAATCCTTCACATAATCAGAGACACCTAATTGTATTCATTTCATAATAATGGGCAGAAGGTGATTCCCTTTGAAAATCCTGTCATATAACCTTCCTGTGGCTTTTGGTTGTCACAAATTTTGAGAGCCTTTTCTGGTGATTCATGGCGCCGCTTTACACTACTTCAGAAGCCCTATTTCTCAGGCGATACTGTACCTATAACGTAGTATTCCAAGAAGGAACGGAATTGGACATAACGATTATCATTATATGAAAGAATTGCAGTGTCTTATGTGAGTAATTTTTTCTTGACAAAAAGGGTGAAATATATGAATGAGTGAGAGATGCGAAACAAGTTGTTTAAGACAAAAAGCCAGCTGGTCTACGATTATCTCAAGGAAAGCCTCATGCGTGGTGGTATAAAGCCCGGCGAAAAGATCATTATACGAGCTGTAGCTGAAAAATTAGGCGTCAGTGAAATCCCTGTAAGGGAAGCGATTAAAATGCTGGAATCGCAGGGTTTCGTTGAGGTGACTCCCCATGTGGGTGCCAAGGTCGTACGTATTAATGTAGAGGAATTAGAAGAATTTTATATGATTTGCAGCGAACTGGAGGGATTGGCAGCGAGGCTGGCTTCGGAACATATCAAGGGCAGCGATATCGTCAAGTTAGAAAAAATACAGGAGGAACATAAAAAGGCAATTCAATCAGAAGATCCGAAAAAAATTGCAGATTTGAACCAGCAATTTCACTTTACAATATATAAGAGTTCTCCCTATAAGCACTTATACGACATGATATCTAATCTGTGGGCCAATGCTAATATCAGCAGGATCAATAGTATATTTTTTCTTCACCCGGTAGGGGAGAAACAACTCTAAAAGAACATGAACAGATATTGGAAGCGTTAAAAAGAGGCGACGGTGATCTGGCGTGCAAAATTATTAAGAGACAAAAGGTCATAGCCTTTGAAATACTATCAAAACTTATATCTTTAGAATAGCAAGACAAGCAAGAAGCACCTGGAGTCGTGGTGTGTTGAGTTATAAAATGACGGACAGCCATAGTTGCTCTCGATGATAGGGTAATAAGTGAAAAAGGGGAGGGAGGCAGATGAATGAAGCAAAGAGGGACGTTGGACTAACTCGAAGAATTGCCCGATTTATCGTTGAAACAGATATGAAAAGCATTCCCGAAGATGCCTACGAAAACTCCAAGGTTGTCTTTCTGGACTGGCTGGGTTGCGCCATGATCGATGTTAATAATCCCCTGGTTATCAAGTTGATAGGCTATACCGATCGTTTGGGCGGCAAGGAGCAGGCAACCATTCTGGGGCACGGGATCAGAAAAAATGTTACGCAGGCGGCCCTTATAAATGGAGCGGCCTCCCACGTGACCGATTACGATGATACGACAACAATCGACATCAGGCATGCATCGGTCGGTCTTTTTCCATCCATTCTGGCTCTTGCCGAATGGATGGGTAAGAGCGGCTCTGAATTTCTTGCAGCCTATATTATCGGGTATAAAGTGGCAGCGGTTATCGGGAGTTGCGTCGGGATGTCGCAGTACAATGCCGGATTGCATACGACATCTACCATGGGGCACTTTGCCTCTGCCGCAGGGTGCGCACGTCTCTTGGGGTTGAATGAGCAGCAGACGACCTATGCCCTGGCTCTTGCAGGCACTCTCTCTTCGGGGCTCAAGGTCGTCTTTGGCACCATGACGAAGGCCTTCCATGCGGGGAACGCCGCCAAGGCCGGTCTCAGGGCCGCCTTGCTGGCGGAGGACAATTACACCTGCGCCGAAGATCTCTTGGAGGGTACCGATGGCTATCTACAGGTTTTCAAAGGATACATAGATGAACCGGCATTGGATAGCCTGGGGAAGACATGGGATTTTGACAAACTGGCCCAGAAATACCATGCCTCCTGCCATTTTACCCATTCAGCCATTGAATCAGTCCTCTCTATTGTAAAGAGTGAGGGATTGAATCCCGATGATATTCAGGCGATACGAGTCCAATCAACGCAACTCGCGTTGAACGCGGCGGGGAAGACCGATCCGAAAACGGCACTTGAAGGCAAGTTCAGCATTCCCTACTGTTTGGCAAATGCGATTTTGAGGGGCGATACTGGATTGAGGGCATTTACCGATGAAAAGGTAAATGATCCCGGTGTGAAGGAATTTATGAAAAAGATATCGCTTTCTCTGGGCGGGGATCTCCAGCCGATAGAAGCAAGGATTGAGATAGAATCAGTTCAGGGAAAAGTTTATACAAAGTCCTCCGATGTGTTTAGAGAAATTCCCGAACTGGAAGAAAAGCGGCGCCGAATAAAGAAGAAGTTCATGGATATCGGTGAATCAACTTTTGGAGAGGAAAAGGCTCGATCGCTGATGGATGTTGTCCTGTCTTTGGAAAAGGTAGGGGACATGAAGGAGTTTGTTGCTCGGATATAGATGAATGGGAGGAAAGGATGATTAAAGAGAATAAGAACTTAGCCGGTATATTCCCCTATCTGGTGACACCGCTGGATGACAAGGGTCATTTAAAAGAGGACGTCCTCGCCGATCTTGTCGATTATCTCATTAAGAAGGGAGTTCACGGCCTCACTCCTCTCGGCAGCACCGGCGAAGGTCCCTATCTGGACTGGGAGACGAAGAAGCGTACCATAGAAGTAGTAGTAGAGGCAGCGGCAGGGCGTGTCCCCGTAGTTGGAGGCGTAAATAATATGACAACCAACGGAGCAGTCAGGGAGGCGGCGGAAACGGAAAAACTTGGTGTCGATGGAGTCTTGGCAGTTCTCCCTAGCTATTTTCCAGTGGATAACGACCAGATAGTTGCTCACTTTCGTTCCGTTGCCCAGGCGGTTTCATGTTCCGTTACGTTATACACAAATCCCTTCTTTGCAAATTGGGACTTCACCATTGACACACTGCGGCGGATACTTGAAGAGCCGAATGTGCATTATCTGAAGGATGCCTCGGGCAATATAGGCAAGCTCATGTCGATAGTAACCGTCCTGGGAGATCGTCTGAAGGTTTTTAGCGCCACCGCATTTGTTCCCCTCTTCGTTTTTATGATGGGGGGAGTTGGCTGGATGGCGGGGCCTGCGTGTCTGATTCCCGAGCAGAGCATTGCCCTCTATGAAATGGCTCGCGAGAAGAAATGGGAAGAGGCCCTCGAGTATCAAAAGAAGCTATGGCCCCTGAATGTGGCCTTTCAACGCTATTCACTCGCCGCTTGCGTCAAGGCGGGATTGGAGATGCAGGGATTTCCTGTTGGTCCACCCCTGTCTCCGCAGAAACAGATAAGCCCCGAGGGGCGAAAGGACCTGGAACAAATCCTCAGGAATGCGGGGGCTATTTAGTCCGTCCTGAAAAGCAGGTTTTTGAGAGCTATCTCGATTCAGTCCTTTGACAACTGGAGATAACTGTGGATTAAAAGGGATTTTTGGGATGATTTTTCCTATGCGGCCTAGTGAAGCGGTAAGACGGGATCAACTCAAATAACTTGAGAGGGCGCTGTCCAATCTTGTTGTTGAAGACGAGAATGTTGCCCTTCTGAGAACGATTCCCTGTGTGGGACTGAGACAACAGCAGCGATAATTCGAACGTATCGCGATGGCATCAACCGATATGAGAGCGCGAAGAAATATGCCGTGCATGCAGATTTAGCGTCGTGGGTTCAAAATTCCAACAAGACCATTCGCCAAGGCCATATCACCAAGCGAGGTCGGGTTGAATTGAGAACGGCTTTTGTCCAAATGGTGATGCTACGGCTTCAGTATCAAACTGATGAATACTGGCTTATGGGTAAATACAAAGCCATGAAAGAACACAAAAAAACGAGAAAGAGCGTAATAGTGACGGCTCGGAAAATGAGTGTTATTGTGTATACCGTTTTAAAGAAACACGAGCCATTTGATCCATTTGATCCATTGAGCATATTGCGGAACCCGAAATATCTGGAGATGAGTACGGTTGCAAGGCGCTATGTCTTGGCCGTTAAAATTTTTAGCCATAGGCTTGTTCGATAAGTTCTATGAATTAACTTTTATAGGAGGATATCATGACACGATCAAAAGAAGAACTGATCAAATTTATTGAAACGCAGAGAAAACCTGAAAAATTTAAGGGGCTCCCGCTTGAAGGAAAAAGGGTCTTGGACATTTCGACGGTTGCCGCGGCACCGTATGCGGCGGCGCTTCTGGGTGATGCGGGTGCTGAAGTTATCAAAGTAGAGAATCCCAGGATGCCGGATGGATTCCGCGCTTGGAGCGTTATTGAAGAAAACGGGATTCAGCCCTATTACATGGTTGTTGGGCGGAACAAATTCCCGGTGACCATCAATCTAAAAAGCGAGAATGGGAAAAAACTGTTTTTGGAGTTGATTAGGAACTCCGATGTCTTCATTGAAAACATGCGTATGGGAGTCATGGATCGGTTGGGTCTTAGTCATGATATGCTCTTGAAGGAAAACCCCGGACTCATTATTGGGAAGATTTCCGGTTACGGTATGACGGGACCGCATGCCACGCAACCCGGTTTCGGTACGCTGGCTGAGGCGTTCAGCGGATTCTCTTATCTAAATGGATATCCAGGCGGCAGTCCCACCAGCCCTCCCATGGCGCTGGCAGACTTTACGGCAGGCGTACACCTGGCATTTGCCATTTCACTCGCCTTTGGTGGGGCGAAAAGAGGAGAAAGCGGAGGGCAGGTGATCGATGTGTCCCTGTACGAACCCCTCTTCGGATACCTGGGAGGTGAGTTTCTGGTTTATACCCTGACGGGAGAAGTTCCTGAGCCGGTGGGAAATGAGTTGAGAGGTGCGGCTCCACGGAACAATTACAAGACCAAAGACGGCGAATGGATTGCCATGTCCTGTTCTTCCCAAAAACCATGGGAAACGCTGGCAAAGGCCATGGGACGACAGGAACTAATTGACGATCCGCGTTTCAAGACCAATGTTGACCGGATCAAGTCGGAAAATCGGATGCAGCTGAATACTATTATCGCAGAATGGTATCTGACAATGACCAAAGAAGAAGTACTGGTCATTTGCCGTAGCAAGGGCATCACGGCCGGCCCGATTCCGAATATGGGAGATATCGCGAAAGACGAACATTATAAAGCAAGACAGACGGTTATTGAGATGGAAGATCCCGTAACAGGGATCATGGTCAAAATCCCCAATGTAGTGTTCCGTATGATGGGTAGTCCCGGGAAAATACGTTTCCCCGGTCTCCCTCTCGGTTCGGCCAATGAAGTTATTTACAGAGATCTCCTGGGACATTCGAAGGAAGAAATAGCGAAATTTAAAGAAGAAGATTCTATTTAGCAAGTTCGTTACCGCATTAGTAAGTTAGAGCTTGCTTCCTGAAAGGAAGCAAGCTCGTGAGCGCATTAGTAAGGTAGAAATTGGTTTCGTTAGAAATCAATATCGTTACCGCACTTATCCCCTTCAGTGGGACTTATCCCCTTTATGGGGGTTAGAAAATAATCTCAAAGAGGTAGAATTTGTTGAAGAGAGAGGTGTTATATGGCTGAATATGCCCCGGTAAGAACGTTACTGTTTGTTCCCGGTAATAGACCGGAAAGGGTTGACAAGGCGATTAATGCAGGCGCCGATGCTGTTATCATTGATCTGGAAGACGCGGTTCCTGTGGCATTGAAGGAAGAGACGAGGCCGCTGGTGCGGAAGAAAGTCATTCAGTACAAGAAACAGAACATCATCGTTCGTGTGAACGCTCTGGATTCCGGGTTTCTGAAAGGTGATTTGGATGAGATTGATAGAGGCCTTTGAAGAGGCGGAGGCTCAAGGATTGGCTGCCATACAGTTGAATGGAAAGATGATCGACTATCCTGTTGTCGAAAGGTCAAAACGTATCGTACGGCTTGCCGAACGTATAGGGAGTAAATAGAAAGATAGTGAAATAACTGCTTATTGCCCTGATGTAAATTCTGTACACAAATAAAAAAGAATGTGGGCGACAGACCGATAAAACATGCATTCCGGTCTGTTATCAGGCCTGCGAGAACTGTCGCTCTCCGTTGGTTGTTTATTAATGCATGACGATCATTGCAAGAACGACAGTACACTTTTGCTGATTCACTAATCAAGATCAAGGGAGAAGGTTTACATGAACGCTACGCCTAATAAGAATCGCTTGGAAGCATCAATTCTGTCCGGTCTCGCAAAGATACCCCTTGTTTCAGGGTATGCGAAGACACATGGCTGGAATTATGTTCTGTCGTGGTGTCACAGGATTGCGGCGATAATCCTCGTCCTGTACCTCTGGTTCCATCTCTATACCCTCTCGTCTCTCCACACACCGGAGGTATACAACTGGAAAATGGGCATCATGTTTATGCCCGTCATCGTTTTCTTTGCATGGTTGTCTTCTATTCCGGTAATCTTCCATGCCCTCAACGGGGGGAGACTTATCCTCTATGAAAGCTTTGGTAGCAGAAACGACGAGTCGATGATCAGATGGACACTCTACCTGTGCTTTGTCTATGTGGTGATCCTCGGAATATTGATCTTTATGGGAAATCAGACAGTATCGGCCATATTCTTCTGGCTTGTCATGATTGTTGCTTCCCTTGCCGCTGCCTATGGCGTGGCGACGAAGGTGTGGAAAAGTCAGCATACTATCTTCTGGAAACTTCAGAGAATGACGGGTGCCTTTCTGCTGATCGCCATCCCGGCCCATCTGTTATTCTCTCACCTCAATCCATCTGTTGCCATGGAGGCCGAGCTGGTTATTGCGAGAATGCAGAACTGGTTTATCAAGATTGTCGATTTACTTTTGGCATTGTCAGTTTTGTACCATGCGGGATATGGACTTTTTTCTATTGACGAGGATTATATTAAATCACGGATATCCAGAGTCGTGGTTGCCGGGGTAATAGTCATAGTATCCGTAATTTTTCTGGTAGTTGCATTGAGAATCATTTTTACAATTTAATAGTGAGGGACACTGTAATGGGAAATAAGCTTAAAGTAAGTACCAATTTAAGTTGCGATGTTTTGGTTATAGGGGCTGGCGGTGCCGGGCTGCGCTGTGCCGCCGAAATTCTTGAAAAGAAGCCCGGTGCACGTGTACTGGCAGTAACGAAGGTTGCCCATCCGCAAAAGTCACATACATCAACGGCACAGGGAGGTGTATGTGCCGTTGATCCGTCGGATCCACATGATAAGCCCGTCTATCATATGTTCGATACCTGGAAGGGTTCCGACTGCAGTGCCGATCAGAATGTGGTGAAAAAGATTGTAGAAACGGGGTGGGAGCAGCTTATGTGGCTTGAAAACAGGGGCATGCATTTCACCCGGCTCCAGGGAGGTGCCCTTGACAAGCGGACCTTTGGCGGCCATTCGTCGGACTTCGGAAGTGTATCAGCCTTTCGGGCAGTCTTCGATGCCGATCGCACCGGTAAAAGTATGATGGATACCTGCTGGCAGGAGGCGGTAAAGGGCGGCATATCATTTGTGTACCAGTCTGTCGTTACGGAACTTATTTTCAAAGAAGGTCGTTGTGTCGGCGCCATACTCTTCAGGGAGAAGGATGGAGAGTTTATAAGCGTTGCAGCCAAGGCGACGGTTCTTGCGACGGGTGGTTGCGGGCAGGTTTTCAGAATAACGACAAACTGTCGGGATAATACGGGCGATGCACTCGCCGTCATTCTCCGCGCCGGGTTTCCCGTTATGGATGCCGAAGCGGTCCAGTTTCATCCCACGGGAATTGTGGGTCCCGGTATATTGGCAAGCGAGGCCCTGAGGAGTGAAGGAGGCATACTGCGGAACAAGGATTTGGAACCCTTCATGGAGAAGTACGCTCCCAAGATGAAGGAGCTTGCCCCTCGTGATATCGTGAGCAGGGCCATGGAATCGGAGATTCGCAACGGGAACGGCGTTCTTAATCCCGATCATAATATAGAACATGTCTGGATCGATTTGAGGGAGCTTCCCGACTATGTCCATGATGTTAAACTGAAGGAGATAACGGGGTTCTTCAAGACCTTTGTGAATATAGATCCGAAGAAGGAACTCTGTCCCGTGCGATCGAGCAACCACTATCATATGGGAGGGATTCCCACGACAGAGTTTGGAGAGGTTCAGAAGACATCCGACGAAATCATTCCCGGCCTCTTTGCCGTCGGTGAATGTGCCAGTGCGAGTTTTCACGGATTTAACCGACTGGGCACCAATTCACTGCTGGAATTATTCACCATGGGAAAATTTGTCGGTGAACAGGTTGTCGATTACATAAAAGAAGGTTCTCTTACGGAACTGCCGAAAGAGGCAGGTGAACTGACATTCGCTCAATTCTCAAAATACCTGGAGGCTGGCGGAAAGGGGAACGTCGGTGTTATCAGGGACGAAATGAGAAATCTCATGACTGCCAAGGTCGGTATATTCAGAAAGGGGGATGAAATGGCGGAGGCCATGGAGGTCCTGAAAGAACTGAGGGAAAGAGCTGAAGTTGTTGCCTTAACGGGTAAGACCATTAAGATGAATCAGGATCTTCATCAGCGCTGGGAGCTTGATAATCTTCTGGATACAGCCATGATCATTACAAAAGGGGCCTATGAGAGAAAGGAATCGAGGGGAGGCCATTACCGGGACGACTACACTGAAAGAAGCGAAGAATTTGATTATCACACGCTGGCCTATATGACGGAGTATGGAAAGGTTGATCTCGGAAAGAGATCAATTGATATGAGCATCTTTGAGGCCGGTGGAGAACATTGCGAACACTTCAAAATGATAGCTCGAAAGTATTAGATCTTAATTCGGGAAGGCCGCTTTTTTAGCGGGCGATATTGCGTAAATTAATAATATGAAATACTGAATTTTGAGTTATTACATCGGCAACAATATATGACAAAGCGTCATTCCCGCGAAAGCGGGAATCCAGGATAAGACTGGATGCCGGATCAAGTCCGGCATGACAATTGATATGTTTAATTGCCGGAGTAATAAAGAATTGGAGGAAAAGATGGCTGACAACTATTCTATAACCCTGGATATCAAACGATACGATCCAGATACGAAAAAATCGTGGTTCCAGAGTTACCAACTGGAAGCGGGACGAATACTTCGATTCGTCGATCTCTTTCGAAAGATCAACAACGAACAGGATCCTTCGCTGGCCTGGGGGTCATCATGCGAGCATGGTCAGTGCGGAAGCTGTGCCGTGCGGGTTAACGGGAAACCGCTGCTGGCCTGTGAGCTTCTTGTCGAAAATGCCGTGAAGGATTTCGGGACGACGAAATTTCGAGTCGAACCTATACGTGTTGCCCCCGTTGTGAGGGATCTTGTCGTCGATCTGGAAAAGGCATATGAAAAGGTGCACAAGGCCAAACCATACCTGATCAAACGTGCTCCTCTGCCGCCAAAATCCAGTTATTACCAACTGTCGCCGAAAGAGATTGAACGCTATGAAGATGCAACGCGGTGCATCAATTGCTTCTGTTGCGCCGATGCATGCATCAGCAGCCACAAGAATTTCATAGGTCCAAACGCGGCCATGGCGAGCATTGTCAGGCTCATGGATCCCAGAGAAGAGGAAAAAGAGGAACGGCTGAAGCTGCTCTACAGTGAAGAGGGAATCTATCGTTGTCATTCATCCAAGGCCTGTTCCTTTGTCTGTCCCAAGAAGATCGATGTAGCCCACTTTATCGCCCTGGCGAAGGAGGGGGCCTTCAGGGAGGATGACGTCAAATAAGTATTCTTTTATGCAATAAATATCATAGAGAAAGGAGATATCTGGTTTCTGGATGGCAATGTCTGTAACAAGGGTCTGGAAATTCGATGAAAGTGTTATGGGGCTTACGAGAAAATTAGCTGAGTTTGTTCACGATACGGAATATGATGATATTCCCGATGAAGTTTTAGAGAAAGGGAAAGAGTGCTTTCTCGACTGGCAGGGGGTGGCCCTGGCCGGGACAACAGATCCGATAACAGAGATCATTACTGCCTATGTCAAAGAGGCGGGAGGCAGGGAAGAGGCAAGTGTAATTGGTACGAATATCAAGACAAATCGGGCGAATGCGGCTCTGGCAAATGGGGTCATCGGTCACGCGCTTGATTTTGATGATTATCATGATGAGACGGTCATTCACGCATCTGCCGCTTGCCTTCCCGCAATTCTGGCGGTGGCTGAGAATCAGTGTCTGAGCGGCAAGGAGGTTCTGACTGCGATGCTTCTCGGGATCGATGTATGTATTCGCATCGGCCTCGGCCTGGGAGATTATCACTACCAGAGAGGGTGGCATACGACGGCAACGGTCGGGATATTCGGTGCTTCGGCAGGCGTCGCCAAGCTTTTGAAACTTGACGTTGATCAGATTGTCAATGCCTTCGGGATCAGCGGCACACTTGCAAGCGGACTGCGACAGGTCTTCGGGACCATGACCAAACCATTTCATGCCGGAAAGGTATCAATGGAAGGCGTTATAGCAGGACTCCTTGCCCAGAAGGGCTTTACCTCTTCAAAGGAGATCATCGAGGGAGAACTTGGATTGCTGGAGGTTTTTACCGATGCCCCCCACGAGGATCTGGTTCTCAAGGATATTGGGTCAATGTATTATGCTCCCCATCTCAGCATAAAACCCTATCCTACCTGAGCCTGAACGCATTCGACGATGAATCTCCTGGAGGAGATCAGGACCCGGGTAAATCCCAATATCGACGATGTTGAAAAAATTGAGCTGGACATAGGACCCGTTGCTTCTACGGCGGCCTCCATGTACAGGGAACCGAAACTCGGAGTGCAAGGTAAATTCAGCGTTTGGTTCCTGGCAGCCCTCGCCCTTGCGGAAGGGGATGTTACTGTGGATAAATTTACCGATGAAAAGGTGAACGATCCGAGATTGGTAAATTTAATGCGGAAGATTACGACAAAACTGGATCCCAGGATAGGATTCGGAGCACGCCTCTATCTCAAGATGAAGGATGGAAGGGAATTCAAGGAATTCCTGGCAAAACCGAAGGGCGATCCCGACAACCCTCTGACCTTTGAAGAACTTTCGACAAAGTACAGAAATGCCGCAAAACTGGCAATCCCGGAGAAGAATATTGACATTTTGATCCCAATGATCAAAGAAATCGAAAGGGTTTCCGATATCAATGAGATAGTCAGGTTAACCATCAAAGGGTAACAGCGACGGGCGAGGAATCCAGGGCAAGTGAATCGATCGTTTGGCCCTACTCTTTATCGCTCTTAGGTGAATGCCGGTTTGCCTCCCGCTATGCAGGAGGTTGACCGGCATTTGTGTATAAAGCGGCAAAAAATAAGCTACAGATGATCGTGAGGTCGCCCGGTTCCGCCTTTTTTTGAGGAAAGGTTTTATTGAAGATCTCCTGCGGAGTCCAGTAAAAGGGACCGATGTGGTCTTTAAATTTCCCGAAAAGGCCGTCATCTCCCCTCGAAAACCCTACTATGGGATCCGCCCATGCCCTCAGATGTTTGTTTCCTGTAATTGCTCAAGATAAACAATTATGTGTGAACTCTCAATAATAGGGTATAACCTGCATTCTCAGGTTATTTTATATGCACAGGTGAAGGAACCTCAAATGCCTGAAAAAGCTTTGCCTGCTTTTGGGTAACCTCACCCCAATGTCCTCGTTTCCCGGCATGTTCGAAGTATTCAATCACATCCAGTTCATCAAGCAGCGTGTAGAGGGTATAGCCCTGATAGAGCTTCTGCTCCCGCATGGTTTTCTGTATTTGGGAGAGAATAATCAGCGCAATATACTGTACAAAGATTTTCCCCTGTAGATTGGCATGGGTACTTACCCCTGGTCTCCGTAATGCCAACCGCTCTTTCAGGTTCCCAAACGCCTTTTCCACAACATCTTTTGCCCGATATACGATCAAGGCGTCGATGGGATCTTTTACCAGGTTGCTCATCAGGGAGAAGTACCCGTAATACTTGGCCTCCTCTTCCAGCACCTCGGTACGGATAATAACGCTCATTCCCCGTTTGGGAGTCTTCTTGATGGTAAAGTACTTGGTATAGAGCTGTTCATGAGCAGTTTTTCGCTCTCCCTGCTCCAGTTCCCGCTTGAGTTGCAGTACTTTCTTGTGCTGGGATTTCCGGGCATTGAGGGCTCGCTGGTCATCGTAGTAGAGATGCAGATACATCCGTTTATGTGCTTGTGTGATCTCTTTTCCCTCTGCATCAGTTCCTTTGGTCTCCCATTTCAACAGCTCTGAAGCGTAATAGATATCTTGTCCTTCGTGATAGCGCTCAAAGCTGACCATGGTATCGCGGATACGATCTATCGCTGCTTTCACCCGCTTAAGGGATTTCTTTGCAGCTATGACAAACCGGTAGTGTTGCTTATACAGCGCAGTAATATTCTCTTCACTGTAGAACCCCTGGTCCATGACCAGGCTCACGGAACCGATACCCATGGCTGCAAGGTCCCTGACAGTCTTTTTTACTGTCATGACATCGGTGATGTTTCCCGGTAGGATGCGGTAGCAGACCGGTAGCATGCTCTCATGGCCGAATACTAATGCCAGATTAATCTGTTCAAGCTGGTCATGTTCCTTGTTCTTTCCCCGACGGGCAATAGCCAGCGCCTGGTAATAGGTACTGATACTCGTACAGTCGTAGGCCAGATACTCTTTCTCCAACCGCCGTTTGATCTGGCAGGAGAAAAACTGCTGGATGCCATCTTCGGTGATTGTGCCAAAGAGCTCACTGCTGCGGGGACTGGTGATGTCTTTCCCGTAGGGATGTTTATGGGTTTTTCCCCATTTGGAGAACCGACTGATCACATTATGGTCTTCCAGAATAAGGAACCAGGCAAGAGAGAGAA
>CAYMYS010000012.1:0-41013 GCA_964394725.1 uncultured Syntrophaceae bacterium | reverse complement strand
CTCACTTTTATCCAAGGGCCGACAATCTGGCTGAGCTTCTGGGTCAGTATACCTCTCTGATGGGTGGGGTGAATACAAGGCTAATCAATGCCCCTCATGACTTGAACAAGGTCGTGACTGAGGATGCCAAAGCCAATAGTAAGGCATCCGAGATGATCGACACCGATATCCCCTGGTATCGTATTGACGACAATTTCTATTATGCTCAGGGTGTTGCCCATGCACTCCTGGAATCATTTGAGGCCATTCGAATCGACTTCATTGATGTCCTGACTGACAAAAATTCAGTCATATTGCTTGATAAAATTATTGAGAATCTCAGAAGATGTGATTTTGAACCGCTGATCGTATTTAACGGAGATCCGGGGAACATCTTCGCCAATCATTCCCTGAACCTTTCAGGCGTATTCAACGATGCCAGGCAAAAGGTCAATTCCCTGATAGTAGCCTTGAAGCAGGGGTAAAGGGGACATAAAACCTAAGTTGTTTTTACGCCGGATGGCCTTATGAACATCCAACATCAAATGTTGAATAGAAGCGTATGAAAAGTAGAATTAAATTGATTAGCATCATTCAAAATGTTTTGCCTTTTCAAGGCGGCATGATGCAAACTTTTTTGAACGTTGCCAATTGAATTTTGTTACGAGTATCTAAACAGCTGAAATTAAACAGGGATAGTCATTCAAATTCTGACATCGAATTATTGAAAACAAACGAAGTTGAATTGCAGAAGCGAATTAATACGGGAAGTGTCCCTATTAAAGATCAAAGCTGGCATCTATCTTGAACTTACGTCTGACAGGCATGTTGAGAATACCATCTATGCCTGTTTTTTCACTGATTTCGTTGAGCGACCGATCTATATCTTCTTCCGATTGCGCAATAAAGGTGAACCAGATATTGTACGTATGAGACCTCCGATAGTTGTGTGTGACACCGCTGTAGGAATTGACAGCATCAACAAATTCCTTCACCCTTTCCTCGGGCACCCTAGCGGCGCAGAGGGTGCTGGCAAATCCCATTTTTTTCGTGTCTAATACTGCGCCTATCCTGCGTATTATGCCCCGCTCCTTCAGTTTTTTTACACGGTCCAAGACTTCATCCTCACTGATCCCGATGGCCTCACCAAGCGACTTAAAGGGTTCCTTCTCTACAGGAAATTCGGTCTGTATGATGTTCAGTATCTTTCTGTCCATCTTATCCATAGTGATGAGGTCCTTCTTGGAAGCAAGTAATTTTGAATTTTGAATTTTAAATGCTTAATTCTAAAATCAGTGCAAAAGAGTTTAACTAATCGCGACCATTAACCATTTAAAATTCATCATTAAGCATCATTTTCACCCGGTTCATAGATGCAAAAGGGCTCTCCCGCGAGGTAGTCTCCGGTCATTTCATAGGCCCGTGCACGACACCCGCCGCAGACCCGTATGAAGGAACATCTTCCGCATTTCCCCTTGTATTTCCCGAGATCCCTGAGATCTGTGAATACTGTCGAATTTTCCCAAATATCCTCGATCCCTTTTTCTGTAAGTTGACCGCAATCTATTTCGAGGAAACCACATGGCTGCACCTGTCCAGTATGGGAAATGAAGCAGAATGAACTTCCTCCCATGCATCCCCTGGTCATCGAATGGAGCGGTCCCCTTTCCTGTTTCTCCGCGGCAGTAAGCTCTTTGCCTCGCTGGTTATATATCCGGTAATAGTGAGGGGCACAGGTTGCCTTGAGCTGGATCGAGGAGGATAGGCTCTTCTCATAAAACCAGTTCAGTGTTTTCTCATAATCGACTGGAGAAATCTCTTGCTCAGCCAGTTCCTTTCCCCGACCGGTGGGAACGAGAAGAAAGATGTGGTGAGCCACGGCGCCCAGTCTTTTCGTAAGTTCATAGATCTCTTCGATCCGGTCTCTGTTGATGCGTGTTATGGTTGTGTTGATCTGAAATTCCACGCCTGCTCGTTTGAATGCCTCTATGCCTGAGAGTGCGCCTTCAAAAGCGCCGGTCACCCCTCTGAAACTATCGTGGCTTTTCGCGTCGGCGCCGTCGAGACTGATGCTGATCCTCTTGATCCCTGCCTCACGAGTTTTTCCGGCAATTTCATCGGTCACAAGCGTGCCGTTTGTTGCCAGGACCATGCGCAGTCCCTTTTCGTCGCCATATCGGGCTATATCGAAGATATCATCGCGGAGATAGGGCTCTCC
Source organism: uncultured Syntrophaceae bacterium (assembly GCA_964394725.1). Classification (GTDB taxonomy): domain Bacteria; phylum Desulfobacterota; class Syntrophia; order Syntrophales; family UBA2210; genus JAFGPZ01. The sequence continues at coordinate 38,816 of CAYMYS010000012.1, read as the reverse complement.
GCCCGTGAGAATGACCACGGGTTTACTGAACTTAACGATATCATCGAGGAGTCCCATGCATCGTTCCGTCGAAAATTCCCCCTCATAGGGACCCTTTCCGGCAGAGGCACGGCAGTGAAGACAGGCAAGGTTACAGCGCCTCGTAATCTCCCAGGCAACCATGCGTAGCGTGTGCGGTAAAATCAACGGGTTGTGCTTTTTTTCTATCACTATAAAGTCCTCACCCTATTAGTTTCGCGATATCGCGTGCAAAATAGGTAATAATGATGTCCGCCCCGGCCCTCTTGATCGAAGTCGTGGCCTCCATCATGGCCTGCTCTTCATCGAGCCAGCCCATATTTGCCGCCGCCTTGATCATGGAAAACTCACCGCTCACACTGTAGGCGGCCACGGGAAGGTCAAATTCTTCGCGGGCCCTGCGTATAATGTCGAGATAGGGCAGGGCCGGCTTTACCATGACAATATCGGCCCCCTCACCCACATCGAGGGTGATCTCTCGTATGGCTTCATCTCCATTGGCGGGGTCCATCTGGTAGGACTTTCTGTCTCCGAATTGTGGCGTACTCTCGGCGGCATCACGGAAAGGGCCATAGAAGGCGGACGCGTATTTGGCGGCATAGGCCATAATGGGGATATCCTCAAATCCCTTTTCATCGAGGGAATCACGTATGGCGCATATCTGGCCGTCCATCATCGCCGACGGGGCAACCATATCGGCACCCGCCTCTGCATGGGACAATGCAATCTCGGCCAGGACCTCCAGCGTAGCGTCGTTGTCCACTGTGTTTCCATCGAGCATACCGCAGTGGCCATGACTGGTGTACTCACAGAGGCATACATCGGTGATGACTATGATATCGGGAACTGTGTCCTTGATTTCCCGGATCGCTTTCTGAATAATCCCCTGCTTCGCAAAGGCGCCCGTTGCCATCTCGTCCTTCTTATCGGGAATACCGAAAAGGAGGACCGCCGGGATACCGAGATCTTTCGTCTTTTTAACCTCTTCCACCAGATAGTCTACGGACAGCTGAAAATTGTCGGGCATGGAGGCGATGGGTTTCTTCACCTTCTTGCCAACAGTCACAAACAGGGGATAGATGAGATCATCAATGGAAAACTGCGTTTCCCTCACGAGCCTTCGTAAATTCGCATTCTTTCTCAATCTCCTGGGACGATAATCGGGATATTGCATGATTTCCTCCTTGGTCTTCTCATACCCTTCCATACTGTCAGAAAGGGGGGTGTAAACTATTAACATCTTCGTGTCCATAGTACTCGAAAGAACTGGATTCCCGGTCAAGCCGGGAATGACGAGACGACATGAAAAAAACTTTTTTGCGAAGTTGTCAACTCTTTATTCTTTCTATTCTATTTCTTTATCTCTTCATCGGTGAGATAGCAGGCGGGATCGGGGGCCCAGATATCGCCCGTGACCGATTCGGCCCTTGCCCTGAAATTGCCTCCGCATATATCGAGCCACCGGCATTCGGCACATCTCCCCGTGACGTGCTTCTTTTTCTCCTTCAACTTGGCCATCAACTCATTCGACCCATCTTGCCATATCTCGCTGAAGGGGCGTGTCAGTACATTGCCGAAGGAATGATTTCGCCAGAACTGATCGGCGTAAACCTCTCCATCCCAACTCACACATCCGATTCCGCGTCCCGAATTATTCCCCTCGTTCATTTCGAGGAGCCTCATAACCTCTCGGGCACGTTCGGGATCTTCCCTTTTAAGTCGCATATAGAGGTAGGGCCCGTCGGCATGATTGTCCACGGTGAGGACCTCCGGGTCTATACCCTTGTCGAAGAAATCCCTCGTCCTGTCCATTATCAAATCTACCATACGCCTCGTCTCAGCGTGGGAGAGGTCGTCATCGACGAGTTTCGATCCCCTACCGGAATAGACGAGATGATAGAAACATGCACGCGGTACCCCCTCCCTCTCTATGAGGTCAAAGATTTCTGGAACCTCGCCCTGATTCTTCCTCGTCAGTGTAAAGCGGATACCCACCTTGATGCCCTCATCACGGCAGTTGCGGATACCCTGCATGGCCTTATCGAAGGCACCCGGGACTCCCCTGAATTGGTCATGAATCGTCTGCATCCCGTCGAGACTGACGCCTACGTAGGAAAGTCCTATCTTTCCGAATATACGTGCCTTTTCTTTTGTTATCAGCGTCCCGTTCGTCGATATGACTGCGCGCATACCCCTGTCAATGGCATGCTGAAGGAGTTGAGGGAGGTCTTCTCTCATAAGGGGCTCGCCGCCCGATACGAGGAGAACGGGTGAACCGAAGGAGGCGAGATCGTCAATCAGCCCCTTCCCCTGCTCCGTACTCAATTCGTCGGCATACTTTACATTCTGAGAATTGGAATAGCAATGTACGCATTTCAGATTGCAGCGCCGCGTGGAGTTCCAGACGACAACGGGTTTTTTGTCTTTTGAAAACTGAAGGAGGTGCGAGGGGAGTTCCCCCGATTTGCCTCCATATCGTATGACATCGGAGGGTTCCACGGCTCCGCAGTATAATTTTGAAATTCCTATCACTTTGCATCCTCTTGGAGGTAGTCTATCATGGCATCTACCATTCCCTCCACGGTATATGACTGGGCCATAATATGTACGGTAAGCCCCACTCCCTCTGCCGCCTTTTTAGTCACCGGCCCTATGCAGGCAATGATGGCATCTTCGGAGATATTCTCTCTTCCCACTATATCTATAAAATTATCCACGGTAGAGGGACTTGTAAAGGTAATTATGTCGATCCTATCTCTTTCAGCAATTTCCTGAAAATCTTCCCTCTTCATCCCCGAGGAAATGGTATGATAGGTGGTAATCACGTCACAGTCGGCACCCATTGCCGTCAGGCTCTCGGGTATGATGTCCCGGGCAACCTCGGCACGGGGTATGAGAATCTTCTTCTCTGCTCCTCCCGCTTTCTCGAAGGCAGACACCACCGATTCCGATATATAGCTCTCGGGAATCAGGTCGACATGGATTCCATGGTTTTCCACCGCTCTCGATGTGGCAGGTCCGATGGCACATATACTGACTCCCTTGAGATCACGTGAATCTTTACCCAGATGAAAGATGCGCTCGAAGAAATAGCGAACGCCGTTGACGCTGGTAAATATGATCCAGTCGTATTCTTCGATATTCTCTATCGCCCCATCGAGATCTGCGAAATTATCGGGCGGAACGATCTTTATGGTGGGAAATGAAATAACCCTGGCACCCTCTTCATAGAGGAGATCGGCAAATTCCGCCGACTGCGCCTCGGGCCGGGTAACGACTATGCCCTTTCCGAAAAGCGGTTTTTTCTCGAACCAGTTCAGTTCGTCTCTCAATCCGGCCACATCGCCTACGACAAAGATTGCCGGCGGTTTAAAGTCCCTATCTTCGACCAGCTTAACGATCGTGCCCAGTGTCCCAGTAAGAGTCTCCTGACGGGGAGTGGTACCCCATCGTATGAGGGCCACCTTCGTCGCGGCATCCCTCCCCTTTTCCACCAGCTTTGCCACGATTGTGGGGAGGTTTTTTACGCCCATGAGGAAAACGATTGTGCCGATAGAGGCGATCTTGTCCCAGTCGATATCACTCTCCTTTTTTGTGGGATCTTCATGACCAGTCACGAAGACGGCAGTGGATGTACAGTTCCGATGCGTCAGCGGTATCCCCGCATAGGCCGGGACTGCTATTGCAGAGGTCACGCCGGGTATTATTTCGAAGGGAATGCCATTATGGTGAAGGGTCTGCGCCTCTTCTCCCCCCCGCCCGAAAACGAAAGGATCTCCCCCCTTTATCCTGGCGACGCTGTTCCCCGCCTGTGCCTCGTCCACGAGAATCTGATTGATCTTTTCCTGGCTCATGGTATGATCGCCACCCTTTTTGCCCACATAAATCAGCCGCGCGTCCGCGCTCGCGTAGCGGAGGATCTCCCGACCCATCAGATAGTCATAGACGATAACGTCGGAACGTCGGATGCACTGAACCGCCCGGACAGTTATGAGTCCGGGATCGCCCGGTCCCGACCCGACAATATAGACTGTACCCTTTTTTTTCATCTTAATAGTTCCTTATATACCTCGGCAAGTATGGATCGGCCACCACGGGAAAGGATATTCTCGGCCATTCGCTTTCCCAATTCCTCCCAGTCGTCACAGGACCCCTTCACCTCGTCGGGAATCATGGTTCTGCCGTCGGTGCTCCCCACAACGCCCTTCAATATCAGGGATTCTCCCATCTTCCTGCCGAAAGCGGCGATGGGGACCTGACACCCGCCGCCGAGATGCTTCAAAAAGGCCCGTTCGCCCGATACGGCCGTCATCGTATCTTCATGATTGAGAAAGGCCAGCAGATCTCTGACATCACTATCATCCGATCTTATTTCTATACCCACTGCCCCCTGTCCTGCGGCCGGCATCATCACTTCCACGGGTATGTACTGGCTTATCCGGACGCCCCATCCCATTCTTCGTATGCCGGCAGCCGCCAGGATTACACCATCCAGCCCCTCCGTAGATATCTTTTTTATCCTCGTATCCAGATTCCCACGAATCGCGACTATTTCGCAGTCGGGCAGGAGATTCAAAAGCTGCATGCCCCGTCTCAAGGAACCCGTTCCTATCCTCGCCCCTCTGGGGAGGGACTCCAGTTTCATGTTATCCATGGAAAGGAGGACGTCCCGGGGATCTTCACGCTCGGTGATGATCCCTATTTCGAGTCCTTCGGGAAATTCCGTGGGGACATCCTTCATGCTGTGTACTGCACAATGGATATCTCCACTGAGAAGCGCCTCTTCTATCTCCTTTACGAAGACGCCCCTGCCACCTATCTTTATCAGGGATATATGCTGCATCTTGTCTCCCTGTGTCTTGATCTGTACGATCTCGACGGAAAGTTCGGGATATTTATCCCTTATCCTGTCGGCAATCAGTTCCGTCTGCCGCAGTGCGAGACCGCTTCCCCTGGTTCCTATCTTCAGTGTATCTATGCCCACGGCTAACCCCCTTCCTTCAACTTGAATAACTTTCCCACGGCGGCAACATAGGGATCTGCCCCGCCATTTTCGCTCTCCTCCTTCAACCCGACAATCGGGTCGTGGAGTATCTTCTTAACGATGGAAGAGACGAGGATCCTTACATTATCCCTCTCGCCTTCACCAAGGCCTTTCATCCACGAGTTAGATCGCGCCATCTCACCCTCTATGATCGTATCGATCTTGTTCCTCAAGGCGACAATGGTCGGCACCACGTCGAGGCTGTTGAGCCACCGGGCAAAGGTTATCACCTCTTCTCCGATAATGACCTCGGCCTTTTCCGCCTCCTTCATCCGCTCTTTGAGGTTTTCATCGACAATGTCCTGGAGGTTGTCTACATTATAAAGGTAAGCGTTATCGATCTTGTCCGCTTCAGGGTCTATATCACGGGGCATGGCGATATCGATGAGAAACATCAGTCTGTTCTTGCGTCTCCTCAATGCTGCAGTGATCATGTCGGCACTGATGACATAGCCGGGGGCACCCGTGGAGCTGATAATGATATCCACCTCCTCTAATTTCTCACCGAGGAGATCAAAATCACAGGCCCTGCCGTGGAACTCGTCTGCCAGTTTCAGGGCGCGTTCATAGGTCCTGTTCACAAAGATGATCTTACTGACGCCATTATGCATGAGATGACGCGCAGCCAGTTCCGCCATTTCACCGGCGCCAACCACAAGAATGGATTTTCCCTTAAGATCGCCGAATATCTTCTTTGCAAGCTGAACTGCAGTAAAACTGATTGATACGGCATTACTGGCGATTTCTGTCTCTGTTCTCACCCGCTTTGCGACTCTGAAGGCATGATGCAGCAACCGATTAAAGATGACCCCCGAGGCCCTGTTTTCCACACACCGGCGATAGGCCTCCTTCACCTGACCCAGTATCTGCGGCTCTCCCATGACCATTGAATCTATGCTCGAAGCAACCCTGAAGAGGTGCCCCACGGCATCATCGCCATGATAGGTATAGAGGCATTTCTCCATTTCCTCTTTCGTAAGATTGCCGTGGGAAAAGATAAAACCCTTCAAGGCCTCGATGGCAGCCTCGCTATCGTCTACATGTGCCATGACTTCGACACGGTTGCAGGTAACCAGATAGAGGGCCTCCTTTATCACCGAAGTCTCTTTGAGTTTTCTGAAGGTCTCCTTTTCATCGCTGCATACAATGTAAAGTCGCTCCCTTATCTCTACGGGAGCCGTTCTATGATTCATTCCTATAAGGACTATATTCATTTTCCTACATAAACTTGTGCACTGTTACGAAGAAGATATTCACACCGACAAAGGTGAACAGAATAATAATAAAGGCGGCAATTGAAAGAAAGGCCGCCTTTCTCCCCTTCCACCCGATGGCAATACGCTGATGCACCAGGAGGGCATAGATAATCCATGCCACTAATGCCGATATCTGCTTGGGGTCCCATTGCCAGTGGCTCCCCCACACGGTTCTGGCCCATATCGATCCCGCAATAAGACCGAAGGTGAGGAGGAAAAACCCCCACATAATAGAGATATAGTTTATTCTGTCCAGGTCCCTCAGGGATGGAAGTATCCTGCTGAAGCTGTAAACCTTCTTCTTACGTATAAGATTGTCCTGTAAAAGATACATAAGGCCTGCCAGAAAGGCCAGGGCAAAAAGGGCCTCCCCCGTCAGGGAGAGCATGATATGGATCGCTACCCAGGAACCCTTCAATGACTCGGGCATTGCAATGTCTCCCACCAGTGCTACCGACGCCCCTACAGCAAGAATAAAGGCGAGGGGAGAGACGAAGACGCCGAGAACCCTCGTCTTTGTCATTATCTGGAAGGCCAGATAGATTCCTGAAATGGACCAGGCCACAAAGGAAAGCGATTCATAGCTGTTCGCAACGGGCCCATATCCCGTCTCCGCCCACCGGGAAATAATGTAAATCGAATGGACTAAAAAGGCCGAAAAGAGTACCCACGTAGATACCTTGGCCACCAGGACTCTTCTTATTACGAGTGAAGCAATATGCCCGATTGTGCTCATGAAATAGAGAAGGAGCGCAATCTCAAATAAGAGAGTGTTCATTCCATGCTTCCTATATCTTCGCCTGTAAGATCGCCTATAATCTTTTTTACTCCATCCCAGTCACCTTCCCGGATGTACTCCAGGATATCGGTATCCAGTATGGACTCGAATATCTTCTTATTTACCTCCGACGGCTCACCCCGTGCCAATATCTTTGCCCTCAGTTTCCCCATTATTTCGAGGAGCAACTTATATTCGTGGCAGTATGTGCCTTCCAGTTCCTTTCTCAACCTCTGTGCCAACGCGGGACTCTTCCCACCCGTCGTCAAGGATATCAAGAGATCCCCCTGGCGAACCTGAGAGGGTACTATAAATCGGCATCGTGGAGGATCGTCCACTATATTTACTAACATCTTTCGCGCCTCGGCATCGAGATAGACCTCTCCATTGACGTCATCTCTGTCGGTGGCTCCGATAACGAGAAAGGCACCCTCTATATGGTCACTCCGGTAATCCTCGGGAATGTGATCGATGCGGCCCTCTCTCTTCAGGACCTCCAGCCGCGGGGTAATGAGCTTTCCCACAACGACGACCTGCGCGTCACACTGGAGGAGGTTTTCCACCTTTCTCTCTGCAACCTCGCCTCCACCGACGACGACGCATTTCATGTTTGAAATATCTAGGTGCACGGGATAAAAATTCATTGCATTCACCACCCAATAAGATAAAAGGAATAGTTAATAGCATGAAGTACCCAAAAGTTCAAGCTACTTGAAATCTCTGATAAAAGAGGTTATACAACATTATTATATATTTGCTGTTTCTTTCCATGGCAGCTAAGGATATAAAAACACTACCCCAATAGGAGACAAACCATGCCTGAAACAAAAGCTAAATGGCTGGAAATTACACTTTCCGCACCTTACGAGTTGTGCGACGCGCTATCTAATTTCATGGAAGAACTGGGCAGTCAGGGAGTATTTCAGGAAGAACCTGATAAAAACGGCTTTAACGACGCCGGTACAGCCGATGTCGCGGAGGCAATAAAGGCCTATCTTCCTCTGGACAGTGAAACGGACAAAAAAATAGACCTGCTCACGGCCTACATAGGAAATCTTTCCGAACTCTTTCCCGATATGGAAAAACCATCTTTTTCCCGAAAGGAAATTGTCGACCCCGACTGGGCTGAACGATGGAAAAAATATTTTAAGCCGCTCAAGATAGGGAGAAATATCATCATAAAACCGACGTGGGAGCGGTACACCCCCACAAGCAGAGACATCGTTATAGACATAGACCCCGGAATGGCCTTCGGCACGGGGCAGCACCCGTCCACACGATTATGCATCATAGCCATTGAGGATATTGCCCTGAAGAATCGATCCTTCGAGAAATGGAGCGTCCTCGATATCGGATGCGGCACGGGAATCCTCGCAATCTGTGCGGCAAAGATAGGGGCTGGAAGTGTGGCCGCCGTGGATCTCGATCCCAAGGCCGTCGAAATTGCGGGCACAAACGCCTCGATCAATGGCGTGGCGGACAGTGTAGACATCATTAATCGCGATGCCTCCATGTGCGACGGCACATTCGAGCTGATCACCGCCAACCTGACGGCCTCGACGCTTATCAATCTCCAGCCCACCATCACAACCCTGATGAAACCAGGTGGATATCTGGTTGCTTCAGGGATTATCGATCGTGACGCAAAAAACGTTGAAAGAATCTTTCAGTCCGATGGAGTCACACTCCATGAAACCAAGGTCGAAGAGGAGTGGATCTGTTACGTGTTTAAGAAGGAAAAGGCCGAATTGTGACGATACATCGCATCTATCATCCACACACACTTGAAAGAGATACGTCACTGGAACTGGGAGAGGAAGACCTCCGATATCTGAAATCGGTGCTCCGCCTGAAAGAAGGCGACAAGCTGGTGCTCTTTGACGGCATGGGCTCCGAATACGGGACACGTATAGAAGAATTTTGCGGACACACTGTCTCCCTCAAGGTATTTGACAAACGGAGTATCCCCTTTCCCGATAGTGGTATAACACTGGCCCAGTCACTCCCCAAGGGGACCAAAATGGATTTTATAATACAGAAGGCAACGGAACTGGGGGTCTCCAGGATCATACCCTTTGTTTCATCACGATCGATACCGAGACTGACCAGGGAAAAGGCCGCCGCAAAACATAAACGATGGAAGAAGATCTCCATAGAGGCATCGAAACAGTGCGGGAGGACAAAGATTCCTGAACTTTCAGAACTATCGGGTTTTGAAGCAATGCTGGATCTTCCTTCAGATGACGCTCTCAGAATTATCCTCTGGGAGGCCGAAGCGGAACGGGGGCTGAAGGTAATTCTGAGAGACTCCAAAGATCGTGGGATAAGAGATTTTTTCATCATTGTCGGTCCCGAGGGCGGATTCTCCTGGCAGGAGATCGATACATCTGTAAGGCAAGGATTTGTAACGGCCAGCCTGGGGCGAAACATATTGAGGGTTGAAACGGCATCCCTGGCCATACTCTCCATACTCCAGTATGAACTCGGCACCATAGGCAGCCTGGAAGAGGGGGTGGTTGGATGAATAACATTTCCTATGGTGGTTTTTGGCGCAGGAGTGTTGCCTTTTCCATAGACAAAGTCATCCTCCTGATTATCTCACTCATTGTATACTATATCGGATCACGAATAATGGCCCCCGATTATGGCCTCATCGATCTCTTCTCTCCATCCGTGTACACGTTGCTGTGGTCCTATTATGGTGTAACGATCGTTCTCGACATGGTCTATTTCACCTATTTCCACGGCATGACAGGCCAGACACCGGGGAAAAGACTGCTGGGCCTCAGGGTCATTCAAAAATCGGGAGCGCCCATGACACTGGGAGCTGCATTCCTGAGATGGGTGGGATATCTGATCTCCAAAATATTTCTCTACATGGGCTTCATATGGGTCGCCTTCAGCAGGGGAAAACGGGGATGGCATGATATAATTGCCGGAACATATGTCGTGCAAATGCAGAAATCAAGACAGACTACATATCAAAGGCAGGAGGGAGAAAGACCCTTCGGTCCTACATTCGACAGTTCCTCACCTCTGGCATCGTCTTATAACGACAAATCGCAATGGGCCATGGATGAAGGAAGAAAAGTTAATATGCAACACATGTCAAAAATACTTGACAAACGAAAAGAGATTGGATAAAGATTCTCTCGTTGAAACCGACGTGTGGGTCGGTAGCTCAGTCGGTAGAGCACGGGACTGAAAATCCCGGTGTCGACAGTTCGATTCTGTCCTGACCCACCATGGATATTAAGGGATGTTCGCTATTCATAGTGGACATCCCTTTTTTTATCTGGACCATAATCGGCCTCTGTAACTAAATTGTAACCATTTTGAACGTGTAAGTAACCTGACGCTGCTTCAATCTCCCTCCGCTGGTTCAATCTTACAGATTGAACCACACCAGTTCATTTTTATTTCCTTCGAGGTGATGGTCATAAAATCTCTGATGAAGCCGCTCATATCGCTGCTTTTTGCGAAGGTGTATGAGGGACAACTACGGGAAAAAAAGACTTCCAATGTTATTTTCAGGCATTCCCCGGGGTTGAATATTTAACCTGTTTCAGTCTTCTTCCCGGTTCACGGTTAGGATTGAACTTCGTTACCCACCTTTGGAATGTTTTCCTGTGATATTTTTTACCGCCACAAGCTTGTATTATTTCAGAACGCCTTTGCAATTCAGGAATTGTCATTTCAGGATTTTCTTTCCACAGTACTTTTGCAAGTTCTGCGCAGGCAATTTTATGCTTTTGGCATGGTGTCAACTTTCTAGGCGTCGATTTCGTTCCAGGTACCCGTCGCGCTTTCTTCACTAAATCATCTATCGATGTTTCTCGTGTAATAGAGGGCAGGCCGTGTGCCTTTGCAAATTTGTTGGCCTCTTCAACATTAAAGAGATAACTTAATGCTTCGTTAATGGCACTTCGCATTTTTCTTGAGTCGGTGTATGTTCTGAACGGGTTAATTACATGAGGTGTGAGGGGATAGACAGGCCTTCTTTTTTGTGTTTCAAATTCTCTTTGTGCCCTTTCCAGTATTTCATCTTCCGTAGGGGGTGTGTAAGAGCATGCGTCGCTTCCGAGTGCCGGCATGTGGCTATTGTCGATGTTTTCCTTCCGCGCTATGTCGGCCCTAATCGACAGTATAATCTGCTCTTGAGATTTTTTCTTTCGGGGTAACAAATCGGGGTTTATAACCGGTATGCCATTGTTTGCGTATGCCTGAAGACCCTTGCCAAAATACTTGTAAAACTCAATATCTTTAATGTTCCAGTGGCTCAATAACATGTTCCCTGAAAGCCACCGTTTAGGGATAGTCATTTTATCCGCCTCCTGTCACGCCCGTGGTTAGTCCGGGGAAGGCGGCCCAAGAAAACCGCCTTATCGGGGTGTACGCCCTATACCATTATGAGATTTTTTCTGAACAAATATGCTCGGAATTATAACATTATTTTTTACTCTAGGAAAGCATTTGTTGATTGATGCTATGCAGCAAGGCCAGCAGCCGCGCTTTTAGCGACCGGAGAGACTGCGAATCCTCCGGATAAATCGGCATTTATTAGTTTTGGCAATATTGCCATTTTCCCTGTGAAACAGAAATTAAGAATGAGGCTGGATGCCGGATCGAGTCCGGCATAACATTCGATAAGTTCCCCTTCTTTGACATATAAAACAAATAATGATAGACATTATCACCCTTTTATGGAGTGCATCGGATCGAGAGCGTGAAGAAAGATTTAGAATACGAAATCAGAGAACTGATAAAGATAATCGGCACATTGAGATCACCGGACGGCTGTCCCTGGGATCGGCGGCAAACAAGGGAAGACATCGGGAGATACTTGATCGACGAGGCCTATGAGGTAATTGACGCCATAGATGAAGGAAGCGCCGATCATCTGAAGGAAGAGCTGGGGGACCTCCTCTTTCACATATTTTTTCTTGCTCAGATGGCGGAAGAGAAGGACGAATTTGACATGGCAGACATCGTAAGGGGCATCGCCGAGAAGATGACACGACGCCACCCCCACGTCTTCGGAGATAAAACAGTCAACAGCGTAGAGGATGTAAAGCGTATCTGGCAGGAGATAAAGCGAGAGGAACGGAAGGGGAAAAAACCGGAGAAGACACGAATAATCGGCACAGTGGGAAACAGCCTTCCCTCTCTGCTTAAGGCCTTCAAGATCACCGAAGCGGCATCCGATGTGGGATTTGACTGGGAAAAGGCGGAAGAGGTCATTGAAAAAGTAGAAGAAGAAACGGCGGAATTTAAAAAGGCCCTTTCCAAGGGTAATCAGGAAGAGATAGAGGATGAAATAGGGGACATGCTCTTTTCCCTTGTCAACCTCAGCAGATTCGTAAAGGTAAATCCCGAGGTCGCCGTGAAGACCTCTATCAAAAAATTCGTAAAGCGGTTCTCATTCATCGAGAATCAATTAGAAAAACAGGGCATGTCCCTGCCCGGAGCTTCCATGGGAGAGATGGATCGCCTCTGGAATATATCCAAGGAGAGTGAAGGAAAAAAGTAATCAATTATGAAGTTTATTCTTTGTGTTATCGGTCTGGTCTTAATAATAGAGGGCTTGCCGTATTTCGCCTTCCCGGAAAAGATTAAATCCTACCTGCAGAAAATCTATGAGATTCCCGACAATACACTGCGCATTGTGGGGCTGCTGTCGGTAATCGCCGGACTGATCCTCGTCTATTTCGGTAGAACTTAATGCGCTGCCGGCTTCCATCGCGAATCAGGGATACATCGAATAAGATATTTTATTTATTGACTTTTGGAGATGTTTTTATTATTTCCACTTTTTTTTAATGATATGAGAATAGACGAATTTAATTACAACCTTCCCAAAGAATTAATCGCCCAGAAGCCATGCGAGCGGAGAGATCACTCGCGGATGATGGTTGTAGACAGGAAGGAAGGAACGATCGAATGCAGGCATTTTTTCGAGCTGCATGACTTCCTCAATTCGGGCGACGTGCTCACGGTGAATGATTCAAAGGTCATTCCTGCCAGGCTCCACGGGAAAAAAACTACGGGTGGAATAATCGAAATACTCCTCCTTGCAAGACCCGCTGCAACCCATACGTGGGAGGTGCTCCTGCGTCCGGCCAAGAGATTAGCAGTTGGGATGAAGATATTTTTCGGCAACAGCTCATGGGCGGAGGTGAAGGATAGGCTGTCAGATAAAAAATGGGTCCTCGACTTTCATTTAGATTCGTCCTTCGAAGACTTCCTAAAAACATATGGAAGGGCCCCCTTGCCCCCCTATATAAAGAGGGGGAAAAAGAATGACAATTACGAAGATGATCTGAAACGGTATCAGACGATTTACGCCAAGAGTCCCGGATCGGTGGCGGCACCCACTGCGGGCCTCCACTTTTCCGAAGAGGCTATTGCAGCGTTGGGAAAAAAGAATATCGCAATCGCGCCGGTGACACTCCATGTCGGGTATGGTACCTTCCTCCCTGTAGAGACAGAAAATGTGGAAGACCACAGGGCTGAAAAAGAATTTTTCGAGATAACGAACCGAACCGCCGAAACTATAAACAATGCGGACAGGCTCATAGCCGTCGGCACAACGTCGGTAAGAACACTGGAGACCGTTTCCGATAAAACCGGACACATCACCCCCGGTGAAGGAGAGACTGATCTCTTCATATATCCCGGGTACCGGTTCAAAAGGGTAGAGGGGCTGGTGACAAATTTTCATCTTCCCCAATCTTCTCTCTTCCTTCTCGTGTGCGCCTTTGCGGGAAGGGAATTGATGTTGAAGGCATATAACAGGGCCGTTCATGAGGGGTTCAGGTTTTACAGTTACGGCGACTGCATGCTTATTTTGTAGAATATACTTTGATGGACTCGTAAAAAATTAAGACCGCGTCACTCCCACGGCGGGAGTCCATAAGTACTTGAAAAAACTGGATTCCCGATCAGGCCGGAAATGACATAGTGACAAATACTTGACTTTCAAGTAACTTAAATTTGTAACTGTGATGTAGCGTTGCCCCTGGGCAACCAATTTGTGGGGCACGGAGGCCCCACGCTACACAACAAATTACTTCCCGTTATAATGCCGCAAAGTGGCATAGCGGAGCTTTTTACGAACCTATCAAAATGTACGACTGGAACGATTACTATAATGAACACCGAGGAGAAAGATATCGCATCATCGAGTCGCGCGAAAGACGATATGGATAGGATCGAAGACAAAGAGGGCTTCAGTTTCCATCTGATCAAAAAAGACGCCTCCTCGGAGGCACGACTGGGGAAAATCAAAACGCCCCACGGTGAAATATCGACGCCCGCATTCATGCCTGTGGGAACGCAGGGAACGGTCAAAGCGCTTCTCCCCGAAATGGTGGAGGATCAGGGGGCACAGATTGTTCTGTCCAATACCTACCATCTCTATCTCAGACCGGGCCACGAATTGATACGGGATCTGGGTGGCCTCCACACATTTATGAACTGGAAGCATCCCATTCTGACTGACAGCGGTGGATATCAGATATTCAGTCTGGGCGATCTGCGACAGATAGAGGATGAAGGTGTCACCTTTAAATCCCATATCGACGGATCACGTCATTTCATCAGTCCCGAAATATGCATTGAAATACAGGAGGCCCTCGGTTCCGATATTATGATGTGTCTCGATGAATGCATCCCCTACCCCTCGGAATATGATTACGCAAAGACGTCTCTCGATTTGACCCTGCGATGGGCCAAAAGATGCAGGGATGCCCATACAAACAGGAGCCAGGCACTCTTCGGCATAATCCAGGGGGGAGTCTACGAAGACCTCCGCAAGAAGTCTGTCGAAGAAATGATCGCAATCGGTTTCGACGGCTATGCCCTGGGGGGCTTAAGTGTGGGCGAACCGAAGGAATTGATGCGGAAAATTACCGAATTCGCAACACCCCTTCTCCCTCAGGATAAGCCTAGATATCTCATGGGTGTGGGAACACCGGAAGATATTATAGAGAGTGTCGCCCACGGCATAGACATGTTCGATTGCGTCATGCCCACGAGAAATGCACGGAACGGAATGTTATTTACAAATCATGGAAAGATTGCTATAAAGAACGCCCGCTATAGGGATGACAATTTGCCCCTGGATAGTACGTGCGACTGTTACACCTGCCGAAACTATTCCAGGGCTTATTTGCGACACCTGTTTGTTTCCAAAGAAATAGTGGCAGTGATATTAAATACCATCCATAATGTCAGATTTTATATGAATCTTATGGAGAAAATCAGGGACGCGATACAAAATAATTCATTTAATACTTTTATCAAGGAGGCACGAAAATGATTGATGTAGCTCATGCAATGGGAGCTGGTGGAGCTGGTGGAGCTGGTGGAGGAGGAGACTTTTCCTTTATTCTTGTCATGGCAGCTATCTTCGCCATCTTTTACTTCCTGCTTATCAGACCGCAGCAAAAACGACAGAAGGAAGTTAAATCGATGCTTCAGACTCTCAATCGCGGAGACATGATAATGACCACGGGCGGCCTGCACGGAAAGATTACCGGCCTGACAGAGCAGGTTGCAACCGTCGAGATATCCGATAAGGTGAGGGTAAAGATTTCAAGGGCCCACATCGCTGCTGTAACACAAAAGGCGGCCATCGAATAACCTGTAAGAACCACGGATCAACGAGCACTATGTACAAAGAGCACGGGACCGTTACGTAATATTTCTCGAAAGGGGCTCCAATGTTTGACAAGAATATTAAAATGCGGGCGGGAATTGCACTGGTGGTGGTGATGATTGCCCTGTTATTCCTGATTCCCTCTATCAGCCAGAAGCTTCCCTCCTTTTGGACGAACAACGTAGATAAGATTCATCTGGGTCTTGACCTTCAGGGAGGAATGCACCTGGTCCTGGAAGTGGAAACTGAAAAGGCTTTAGAAAGCGCCATGGAGAGGCTCTCCAATGACCTGAAGGATGTCCTTATGGATAAAAAGATAAAATTCAGGCGCCTCGATCATATAGACGGCAATCTCATATCGCTGGAACTGCCCAGCGGGGAAATGAGCGACCGGTTTTCCATGGTGCTCGATGACTATTTCCCCAATCTCGACATAGACTCAACGGAGACAGTTGAGGAAAAAGAGCGGATCGTCCTGAAGATGAGCGCGAAGGATGCGGAATATATAAGGAAATTTGCCCTTGAGCAGAGCCTTGAGACCATTCGAAACAGGGTGGACCAGTTCGGTGTAACTGAACCGGAAATTGTCCCTCAGGCCAATGACAGAATCCTCATACAGCTCCCGGGCGTAAAGGATCCACAGAGAGCGATTAACCTCATAGGGAAAACCGCTCTTTTGGAATTCAAGTTGGTAGATGAGGAGCATAGTCTCGATGAGGCATTGAGAACCGGTGCACCTCCCGGCAGCATCATTGTCTACGGTTCCAAATATGATCAGGAAAGGGGAAAGAAGATCAAGACACCTTACCTGCTGAAGAAGAAAACACTCCTCACGGGCGAGTCCCTGGAAAATGCACAGGTCAAGATAAGCGACAGGATGGGCGAGGCCTATGTCGCCATAGATTTTGACTCCCAGGGTGCAAGGGATTTCGACAGGATTACGGCACAAAATGTAAAGAAGCGTCTGGCCATAGTCCTCGACGGCATCGTACATTCCGCCCCGGTGATCCAGGAGAGAATATCCGGCGGCAGTGCCCAGATTACGGGGACCTTTACCATGGATGAGGCACGGGATCTGGCTATCGTCCTCCGGGCAGGCGCGCTCCCCGCTCCAGTTAAGATACTGGAGCAGCGGACAGTGGGACCATCACTGGGTCAGGACTCCATCGATAAGGGAATTCTCTCGATAATCGTGGGCAGTATACTGGTACTCCTCTTTATGCTGTTCTATTACAAATTGTCGGGTTTTATAGCAAACACGGCTCTCATACTTAACATTATACTCATAATGAGTGCGCTGGCGGCCTTCAGAGCCACACTGACACTCCCTGGAATCGCGGGAATTGTGCTCACAATCGGTATGGCTGTCGACGCCAATGTCCTTATCTTTGAAAGAATAAGGGAAGAACTGAGACTTGGAAAATCAGCAAGGGCTGCAATATCGGGAGGCTATTCAAAGGCCTTCATCACGATTGTGGACGCAAATATTACCACATTGATAGCCGCACTCGTCCTTTTCCAGTTCGGAACGGGACCGGTCAAGGGCTTTGCAGTGACACTCAGTATCGGTATCCTGTGCAGCATGTTTACCGCCATCTTTGTGACAAGAATAATCTATGACTACTTTATCTGGCACAGAAAAATCAGCCTGGTCAGCATATAGGAGATATCGATGGAAATTATAAAAGCTGGAACGAATTTCAATGTTGTTGGGAGGATGAAGTTTGCCGCTATGGCCTCCTTGGCCGTGATTGTCATAAGCATCTTATCGTTACTGTTTCATGGCGGCCCTAACCTCGGTATCGACTTTGCTGGCGGGACACTGGTACAAATACAGTTTAAAGACACAACAAAGGTAAACGAGATAAGAAATGCCTTAAAGACAAACAACCTCGGAAACAGTGTAATACAGCAGTTTGGATATGAAGGTGATAATGAATTTCTTGTCAAAACCGAAAAATCAAGCTCCGAACTCAAGGGAATATCGGCAAACATCGAAGAGGCCCTGGCCTCTCAATTTGCTGAAGGAACCTTCGATATTCGAAGGACTGAAGTGGTTGGGCCCAAAGTTGGGAAGGATTTACGCCAGAAGGGTATTCTGGCGATCTTGTACGCGATTGTGGGAATACTGATTTATATCACCTGGCGTTTTAAATTTCGCTATGCCATTGGAGCGATTATTGCCCTGATGCACGATGTTATCATCACCGTTGGTATTTTCTCGCTCTTGAACAAGGAATTCTCGCTCCCCATAATAGCGGCACTCCTTACCATAATCGGTTACTCCCTTAATGATACCATCGTTGTCTATGACAGAATACGGGAGAATATAAGGGAAATTAAGCGGCGCACGCTGGGGGATATTGTCAACTCGAGTATAAACCAGACATTGAGCAGAACGGTACTCACCTCTGTGACAACGCTGCTCGTTGTCTGTGCGCTGTTCTTTCTGGGAGGTGCGGTCATACACGATTTTGCCTTTGCCCTCCTGGTGGGAATAGCCATAGGGACCTATTCCTCTGTATTCATTGCAAGCCCGACGGTTCTGGTATGGGAAACGCTATGGCCATCCAAGAAAAATAGGAAATAATAACTTGTCTCCCTTTGCAATAGCAGGCTTGACAATATTTATTCTCGTACTTTTTCTGGGGATATTTTCTGTAATATTCGGGTTCCCTGGAACATTTATCATACTGATAGATGTCATACTTTATGGCTGGATAACAGACTTTGAAGATATCGGCCTCAAGATAATTGTTATCCTTATTGTCATATCCCTCTTTGCCGAAGCCATGGATTTTCTTCTTGGCATTGTGGGGGCAAAAAAGTTTGGCGCATCGAGAAGGGGGGTCATTGCCTCCGTAATCGGCGGCGTTGCGGGTGCCGTCCTCATGACACCACTGCTGCTGGGACTTGGCGCTATTATTGGTGCCTTTCTCGGAGGATTTGCGGGAACATTCCTGGTCGAATACCTGGAAAACAAAAAACTGAAAGCTGCCTTCAGGATGGGTTATGGCGTACTTCTGGGAAAAATCGCGGGGGTCTTCTTAAAGGGCTTCTTCGCAATACTCATGACTGTAATATCTTTAATGGCGATATACTCATGATATATGGGATTTTCCGCTTCACCGATACAGGACATTTCTTCCATTCTATGCTGAGGATATGAGTGATGAAAAATAAGACAATGATCGTCGTAAAAGAATATACAAAGGCAATAATCATCGCCATCATTATTGCCCTCTTCATCAGAACCTTCGTTGTTCAGGCCTTTAAGATACCTTCCGGCTCGATGAAAAATACACTGTTGATCGGAGATCATATCCTGGTCAGCAAATTTATCTACGGCGTAAAGATACCCTACCTCCGAAAGACCGTCATTCCCGTAAAAGATCCGAAACGGGGGGATATCGTCGTATTCATCTATCCCATGGATCGCTCAAAGGACTTTATAAAAAGGACCATGGCAGTTGCAGGAGATGTGGTAGAGATAAAGAATAAGAAAATCTTTATAAATGATAAACCCTACAACGATGGACACGGCATCTATACGGACAACGTGATTATTCCCCGTTCCATGCAACCGAGGGACAACTTTGGGCCTACCACGGTCCCTGAAGGCTCTATATTTGTTATGGGTGACAACAGGGATCAGAGTTTCGACAGCAGATTCTGGGGATTCGTGAAATTGGAGGACGTACTTGGCAAGGCCTTCGTTATTTACTGGTCCTGGAACAGAATAAGTCACAACGTAAGATGGAACAGGTTGGCCAATATACTCCATTGAACAGCATGAATGCCGTTCCACGAGTTTGATATTACAATAAAAACCAGTATAATTCCTTCATAACCGAAAGACTTTTTACACCATAAGGAGTGAGCCGTGGGTTTTAGATGCGGTATTATAGGACTCCCCAATGTCGGTAAATCGACAATTTTCAGCGCTCTCAGCACCGCTGAGGCCGAAGTAGCCAACTATCCCTTCTGTACAATTGATCCCAATATAGGCGTCATTTCCGTTCCCGATGAACGACTGGAACATATCGCCCGTATAATAAACCCTCCAAAGTTCACCTATACGACGGTTGAATTCGTTGACATAGCGGGCCTCGTAAAGGGAGCCAGCAAGGGTGAAGGTCTGGGTAATAAGTTTCCGGGGCATATAAGAAATTGCGATGCCGTTATACATATCGTCCGCTGTTTCGACAACGCCAATGTTGCCCATGTCCATGGTACCATCGATCCTGTGAGCGATATTGAAGTCGTAAATATGGAACTGATACTGGCGGATCTGGAAACAATCGATAAGCGGATCGAAAAGATAAAAAAACTGTCTCAGAAGGGAGACAAAAGTCAACTTAAGACATTGGATGCCTGTTGTGCCATACAGTCTCTACTCGGCAAGGGTATCGCGGCGAGAAAGGCACTGGACACCGATAGAGAAGTGATATCGAGAGAACTGGGACTGATCACCGCCAAAAAAATGCTCTATGTTGCAAATGTAAGCGAGGCCGTTCTCAAAGGAAAGGGGGACTATCTCACAAAGATACGTGATGTTGCCGAAGAAGAAGGGGCTAAGGTCATAACAATATGTGGCGACATGGAGGCCGAAATTGCCATGCTCCCTGAAGATGAGAGAAAGGATTTTATCGATGATCTGGGTCTCGAAGAATCGGGACTTCAGAAACTGATTAGGGCCGGCTATGATCTGCTCGGATTGATAACCTTTTATACAACGGCGGGCAAAGAGCTTCGTGCATGGACGGTTGAAGCAGGGACAGAGGCGTCAAGGGCTGCCGGCAGGATACATAGTGATATGGAAAGGGGTTTTATCCGGGCCGAAGTCCTCAATTACAGAGACTTCATTACTGTTAGCGGCATGGCCGAGGCGAAAGAGAAGGGCATCGTCAAAATAGTAGGAAGAGATCATCCCCTTTCCGACGGTGACATCGTTTATTTCAGGTTTAAAGTCTGATCAATGAACTACCCCGCCGCAAACAGCGGGGAATTAAACCCTACAGATTTCGCATCACACTTAAGGTGATTTGAGTAATCCCTGTAATCTGCGAAATCTGTGGATTAAATATCAACCCCCCAGATACCCGAAAGGGTGAATGGTAAGGCGGCTGCCTTTTCCACTCACCCTTATCATAAAGAGATCTTTGAATTCCTGTCTTTCCTGTCCAGCGTGAGCATCCAGAGAGAACGTGTAAGAAGAGCAACCGGTAACAACGAGGAGTCGGAGAGTATCACAACATTCCAAATAACAGCTCAGGTATTTCCAAAGGTCCCGATATTACATCTATAAAGCAGTCAGGCCTATCAGCAAGCCTTCCTTATTTTTGGGGGGCATGCCGGCGGGTGGAAAGGAGGGAACAATAAAACCACCCGCCGACAATACTGTTAATCATCTAATGCTAAATCTGATAGGAAAAAATGATTGTTCAAACGCTTCTTTTTTTCCTCAGAATTTTCTTTTCCATTTTCATTTACCACAGAGTTGAAGAAGTCAACCTCGTCATCCTTTGTCTCATCGGACTTTAGGGGATTCGATTTCTTATTCTCTATCATGCTGTCTGTTTTCCTTTTGTAACCGTTTTCCATGATAAAACCTGTGAGAATATATATCTAAAAGTTCTATATAATTCAGAGAACTCATTCATTTGTTTTTACCATTATGCAAGGCTGGTGCCACATCGACAGAAAAGATCAAATATTATTATTTTTAGACCTTTTCACATACGCCGATGAAAGGCCTGGAATTAAATAGTATCATATATTCGGATAGTTAAATCTTATCGTAAAAAATTTATGGACATCTATGTATACGTAAACGCACTATACAAGAAACGCAATGAATTGCCTTACAGCCTGGCACAGCGCTTCGGGAAAACAAGCATACGTGCGATTATCGCACCATTTCAGGGGAATAATTCTTGAAGTCCTCTGTCTGCTTGGGCGGAAAGCAATCGTGCGATATTAGAACTATTCGTTCTATAATCGCACACTCTTGGAAGATTGAAGTTCCCCGCAGGAAGGTGCGGGGCTTGCCGTCACTGTTGAGTTCAATCTCGTCTACAGGTCTGACCCGTTACCAACCTTTTTCAATTCACGTATCAGTGTGTAACGAGATATGCCGAGCAGCCTTGCCGCCGCTGTCTTGTTTCTGTTACTCGATTCAAGGGCCTTTACAATAAGCTCTTTTCTGATCATATTTATCGTTTTACTGACCGTAGACTTATAATCCAGGGGATAAGAAAATTTAACAGGAAGGGATTTCGCCATCTCTATTTCTTCCACCTGCGATTTCTTATGAACCAGTTCTGCCGGTAGATTTGCAGGCTCAATCATGGTTCTCACATTTTGAAGAATCATGACCCGTTCGATTATATTTCTCAGTTCCCTGACATTTCCAGGCCATGCGTACCCCCTTAGTCTCTCCTCGGCCTCAGGTGTAAAGCCTTCCACCCCCTTATGAAATTTCGCATTGAATTCTTCCACATAGTAGTAGGCAAGAGAAATAATGTCGTCATCCCTTTCCCTGAGTGGCGGCAGATTAATGGGTACAACGCTTATTCTATAAAAAAGATCCTCCCGGAAGGTGCCTTCGGCCACCATATCGGCGAGATCCCTGTTGGTGGAAAAGACAAACCGGACGTCAATCGGTATCGACTCGGTTCCCCCCAGTCTCCGCACACTGTTGTCCTCAAGCATGCGCAGAAACTTAGCTTGAATTGAAAGCCCCATCTCCCCAATCTCATCTAACAAGAAGGTACCACCGCCGGCATATTCAAGGAGACCGATTTTCCTTTTTTTCGCATCAGTAAAGGCCCCTGCTTCATATCCAAAGAGTTCACTTTCCAGTAACGACCCCGGGATGGCCGCGCAGTTTACATCGACAAAATGTTTTGACTTTCTGTCGCTCTGCCGGTGAATTGCTCTCGCTATCAATTCTTTTCCCGTGCCGCTCTCGCCCTGTACCAGTATATTGGTATCGTGGCCGGCAACATCTTTTATAATATCAAATACTTCCAGCATCTTCTCCGAGCTTCCTATAATGTTATGGAAACCCATCAACTTGTGTTCTCTCTCTTTCAGCGACTCAACCTCTGTCTTCAGTGACTTTGCCTTCAGGGAAAGCAGTGAATGCATGATCGCACCGTCATAAGATAGGGCAACATTCTTGGCAAGTATGTCGAGGATCTTCTTTTCGCTTTCGCCATAGGACCCCTCTTTTTTCGCAAGATAGAGGGCGCCCTTAAATTTATCCTTTATCTTCATCGGAATGGCTATCTCGGCAGGATATTCTTTAAAAAAGAAGGGCATTTCAAAGCCCTGCAGCATGCTCTGCGATACTATCTTTTCAGTGTCCAGAGCCTTTCTTATGATACTGTCATCGAGTCTCGCAAAGTGTCTGTTTTTTTTGTCGGCATAGACACCCTCGCCGTCACTGATCAGGCTCGTATTTTTCATGATATCGAGAAAATACAAAATCGCCTTGTCGGAACCACCTATTTTTTTTGCACTTTCTATGACTATACCGTGCATCCTGTCGAGATCGTAGGTGGCATTCAGATTGGAAATAGCCTCCTGCAACATCATGAGCCACTCAATTTTTCTGTTGTTGTCTTCAAAGAGCTTCGCATTATGTATGACTATGCTTACTTGATTCGCAAAGGTCAGCATGGTGTTGATCTCCTCGGGCGAATATTTCATTTTCTCCTTGGACCACACCGAAATAATTCCTATCACCGCTTCATCTATCTTGAGTGGTGCATAGAAGCTGGAGCCTCTCCCGTAAGCCTTTGTAATCATTCTGTCTGTCTGTGTAATCCTTGGATCGGCCTCCGAGTCTTCCAGTATAATATAATTACCCGTTTTGGCCACCATTGTTTCCAGGCAATCGTGCCTTTTCAGATTCAGATTCATATCGGTGGAAAAGGCCCTCTTTGCCTCCTCAGCATTGTAGTTCTTGACTACCTTTGTGACCAGATTCTCCTTCGCTTCATCGAGAAGGCAAATCAATCCCCGCTCAAATCCCATTGTATCCACCACTTCATCGAGGATTTTCTGAAGAATATCATGCAGGCCGGATTGAGTTGTAAGGAGGGTACTGATGCGGAAAAAGCAATCGAGTATCCGTTTAGTTGAATTAAAAAAAGTATGTGGCATTAATTTATGATTCCTTCAGGACAATACTGAGAGCGGTGGTCAGCTTTATTACATCTTCATTGGCCTTCCTTAACCGGCAGCTCACTATCCGGGCCAGATTCAGCATGATCCTGTATCCCAATTCCTGATCCGCCTCGGCCAATTTTAAGAAATTATCCTTTTTTATTTCGTAGAAAACACAATCGGTGATGGCCTTTATAGTGGCAGTTCTTTCAGATTCTTCAAGGAGTGCTATCTCGCCGAATACGGGGTGTTCCCGAGCCCTCAATTTGGTAAATACCTTGTTGGCTATATTATCATCCCCGTCCGCTTCCTCGAGTATGAGACTCTTTGCCACCTCAACGGTACCTTCAATGATTATATAAATTACATCTCCCAGGGCTCCCTCTTCCATAATAACCTGATTCTTATGAAAGCGTACCTCCTTGCAGAGAGTCAATACCTTTTCGATCTTTTCCTTGCTAAGCCCCCTGAAGAGTTCCGTCTCCCCCAGAAGTGATGCCCCCTTTTGTGCGACCATTCCTTTCACCTTCATCAGCCCTGCTCCCTGCTGAGAATAACGGCATAGTCATTCTTGTTGATTATGTCTTCGTCATCGGGATTTATGATAACCTTCATATGCTCCTTCTTGTAAAAGAGTTCTTTTTTCGATTCCCTTATTTTCTCCCTGATGAATGTGTCAATTACAGATGTGTCATCGGAGAGCATACTTTCCAGCTTGATCGATTCCCTCTCCTTCAAAATCCCCACGAGAATTGCCTTTCTGCTCTCTCTGTAAAATTGCGTCAGTTCCCTGAATGTCCTCCCCACATACTGTACCGGAATCTCTGCCTTGGTAAGGTTGGTCCCATCATCGATAGAAAGAATTTTTGAAAACACCCGGGGAAGGCCGGGATAACTCACTGCGCTGGCAATTAAGGAACCGATGTGTTCCCCTCTCACTATAATTTCATCCACATTCGCCCGTTCAAGATGGGGCTTGTTTTCACTGTTGACAAGCTCGGCTATAATCTTTACCTGTGGCGCCAGGGATTTTATCGTTAAGGATGTCAGTATGGTACGCTGATCGGAGTCTTCCTTCTCACGTGCACCCGAAGAATCGGCCATTATAACGGCAATATTCGCCCTTTTGATGTCGGCCCGCAGAAGGACCTCTTCATTGACAAAGTTTCCTCTGAGAAAAGTGAGGTTATATTTACTGTATTTCAGTTTGAGATTATCCACCTCGTCGATGGGGAGTTCACTGATCAATATAATGTGGGGATTTTTTTGACTTCCGTAGGTATGCAACCACAGGAGGACTTCCTCGGTGTACCGATTCCATCCACATATGACGATATGATCTTTTTCTCGTATAGTTTCCAAACCCTTTCCCTCCCTTATCTTCTGCTCTACAAACACGGATGCAATCGTGGCGGTCACCAGCGAGAGGAGAAATACACCCGACACCATGAGGCCCATAGCGACAATTCTGCCGGCACCTGAAGAGGGGAACTTGTCACCATAACCTACCGTAGATATCGTGACAACGGCCCACCAGAGGCCGTCCCAGAGAGATCGAATCGACGAATCTTTCTCGTTGTACTCAAAATAGGATACCGCTACTGAGCAGAGCAATATCACAGCTATCGTCAATGCCGCAATCAGGAAAAAGCGTTCCTTCCGCAGCATTCGTATGGGCCCTTTTATCTTTAAAAGTAGAGACATACCGATTTGTTAACTTTTGTCATATTTTAAAAATTGCATCGAAAAGGTTCCTCTGCCTTGGGTAGAGGAACGAAGATCCGTCGAATAACCAAACATCTGTTGGAGGGGAACCCTGGCCTTGATCTCCGTAATGGCGCCCCTGTTGGTTATATTTCCCACCTCTCCCTTTCTCGCATTTATATTTCCTATGACGTCCCCCATGAACTCGCTCGGTGCAATTATATCTACCGTCATGACAGGCTCAAGCAAGACGGAAGTCCCCTTCAAGCAGCCGTCCCGAAAGGCGGTGGAGGCAGCAATTCTGTATCCCAGTTCCGTCGATTCTCCTTCTTTGAAGGAACCCCCTGTAACCCGCACAATCACATCAGTAACAGGATAGCCTGCCACGACGCCCGACGAGGTCGCCTCCATGATACCCTCTTCTATGTGTTCGTAAAACTCGGAGGGAATATGACCATCATCAATCTCTCTGATTACCTGGAGTCCATCTCCCCGCGGAGCCGGTTCCAGGTGTAATACGACATGACCGAAATGTTTCTTCTCTCCCAGCTCTTTGCTGAAGATCCCTTCCACTGTGGCCCTTTTCTCTATGGTCTCCCGGAATACGACCTTGGGTTTTCCAATATTTACGTTGGTATTGAATTCCCTCTTGAGCCTGTCGATTATAATATCCAGATGGAGTTCACCCATTCCCGAGATAACAGTCTGTGCCGTTTCCTTCTCATATTTTACCTTGAGCGTCGGGTCCTCATTGGTAAGTTTTACCAGTGCTGCAGTTAACCTTTCCTGATCCTGCGGGGTCTTGGCTTCAATGGCCTGGCTGATTACCGGTTCATAAAATTCGATGGGTTCAAGGATGATAGGGTTCGCTTCGTCACAAAGCGTGTCTCCCGTAGACGTTTCCTTCAATCCAACAACGGCCAGTATATTCCCCGCGACGGCCTCTGTGACGCGCTCCCGCTTATTGGCGTGCATCTTCAGGAGTCTGGCGACACGCTCTTTTATTTTCTTGCCGGAATTATATACGTCATCACCCGCTTTTATTTTTCCCGAATATATCCTCAGATAGGTGATCTTTCGTCCTTCATCCATCATGACCTTGAATGCCAGGGCGGCAAATTTTTCTTTGCTGCTGCTCTTGCGGTCTTCCTTTTCCTGAGTATTCGGATTGATCCCCTCAATGGAGGGAACATCCTCGGGAGAGGGGAGGAAATCTACCACCGCATCGAGCACCTGCTGTATCCCCTTGTTTTTCAAAGCCGTTCCGCACATGACTGGAACCAGCTTCAGTGAGATGGTAGCCTTCCGTATCGCCTCCATTATCTCCTTTTCGGCAATATCAATCCCTTCGAGATACTTTTCAGCAATGGCATCATCGACCTCGGCGATTGCCTCGATCATCCGTTCCCTGTACTTCTTTGTCTGAGACTCCATGTGGGGAGGAATATCCGAATAGCTATAGTCAATTCCCAGTGTATCATCATCCCATGTAACAAATTGCTGCCCGATCAGATCGACAATCCCCTCAAATCTGTCATGTTCATAGACCGGTATCTGTATAGGCAAGGGTATGGAATTAAACCGCTTGGACATGGTCTTGACGGTGCCAAAATAATCGGCCCCCGGCCTGTCCATTTTGTTGATAAATGCTATTTTGGGAACCTTGTATTTGTCCGCCTGATGCCAGACCGTCTCCGATTGGGGTTCCACACCACCGACGGCACAAAATACCGCCACCACACCGTCCAAAACCCTGAGACAGCGTTCTACCTCTATGGTAAAGTCAACATGCCCCGGTGTGTCAATGATATGAATTTCCTGGTTCTCCCAGTTGCATGTAGTAACGGCAGATGTAATCGTTATTCCCCGTTCCTGTTCCTGCGGCATCCAGTCCATGACGGCCGCACCATCATGTACCTCGCCCATTTTATAGGATCTCCCCGTATAAAAGAGTATCCGCTCCGTAACCGTCGTCTTCCCGGCATCGATATGTGCAACTATTCCGATGTTTCTTATTCGTGATGTCTTTACCTGTACAGCCATTGTCCCTGTCTCTGATTCCTAGGTGCGACTTTTAACTATCAATTCTCTGTTTATGGAAAAGGGGCGTCGTGTATCGATATGCCCCTTTATTGTCTTTAAATCTTTCCCCTCTACAAGCATCTTCACCTTCTTTATGCCCCCTATATTTGCAACGAGTGTGTTGGTCAGGGAATATATGGACATCATTTCACTGGTACTCCCACCAGGATGAAGATCGCTTAAATTTTTGCCGAAATTTACATATGCCGTTTCATTTTTTACAGTAACACCCTTTAATGCAACTCCTTCGGGGAGGGTTCTTACAAGATCGGCATGTGATCCATCTATGAGGGCCTTTACCAGTTCTTCTGCCTGGTCCGCAATTTTCTTTTCCCATGGTATATATCGCATTTCGGCAACAAGAAATCTCTCATTGGAGTCGGAAAAGTATAGTTCTACTTTTTGTTTCTCCTGCGTTGCTTTGGCAACAGTTCTCCCCGTTGCCGGAGGATAGACCTGATCGAAGAGAGAAACGAAGAAAAATATGAGGAATACGACAGCAACCAGAATCATAAGGGAAAGAAAAAACCGTTTCGTGTTTCTCTTCTTCTTCGTTGCCTTGATGTGTTTTTCTTTCGTTTTTCTCTTTGATCCCATATTCTACCAGTCTCCTTTTTAATTAACCTATATACCTATGGTAATTTTTATATACTGTCAAGGTTATACGGGAGAAAAATCATCAGAACGGTCATTGGGGTACTCTAACTCAACTTTCGAGTTTAGCTTTGATTGATACTTCGGTATAAAGTCAACTGGCCGACTTCTCAGAAAATCATACTGAAAATGTATGTTCAGGAAATATTTTTCGTAAATTGTTCGAAAAAGAGTGCACGGAAAGGGTCGCAAAACTCGTCAATCTTCTCAAAAACGTGAATATCGGCTTGAGTTTGAGAGGCGATCTTGATGTGATTCATGCTTCGTGAAACAAATAAGAAATGAGGCACTTATATGTGAAAAAGAAAGCCTTTCTAAATTGGTATGAAGTTTCCTTGAGGAATAGCCGAATCATATCTTGATCAAAGCTATCGTCCACCGTGTATTGCGGCATCAGCAATCCGACTCGATCTCTTTTTGGCATCTTCATCGAGATGGCATATCTTATACTTTTTGCCGCTGCCGCACCAGCAAGGTTCATTTCTCCCTAATTTTCCATTTTCAGGTCGTTTTTTCGATGAGAAGAGTCTCTGAAGTATTCCCATGATGTTCCTTCCTCATAATTTGTTTTATTTTGAATCGGCAACCCGGTCATAGGTAAACGAAGTCGCGCACGTTATCCTTTGCTGCAGAGGCTGTCAAGCCTTTTTTCAAAAGTGTCTTTCAAAATAATTGCGGCCATAAAGATCTTTATGGTACTCAAAATGGGTGCCGGGTGAAAAGATTTGATATTTAATGAATAAAGCAATTACACATTTTCTTATTTCCTTGACAGGCAACGGCATTTCCGATTTATACAGTTTCAATTGTTGCCGCAGTGCGCAATAATATTAGCAAACATCAGTAAAGAAATAGTTTGAATTTGAATAGACACGCCCAAGACAGTCCAGTGCATCGAAATCAAATCTCACCAACCAAGATTTCTTGATGTAATTTACCATTCGGACCACTGTCCCTTCCTCTGGATGAAGTATTCTGTGTAAATTTTATGAAAGGAAACAAGATCAGGCAGACTGCAAAGATAGATTACTGATATCGACCTATAAAGATAGATTACTGATATCGACCTATATTGTGGTGGAGAGTTATTCATGTCCAATGTTGAGACCTTTCCCCGGCCTTTTAAAGGTAAGCAGAAGTCCCCCTGAAAGGATGAATATTCCCACGAGCGACATGGCAAGAGGGAAAAGACCCATGTCGGCCATTGCGCCTATTCCCGTTGGAACGAGACCTCCTCCAATGACAAAGGCAATGGGCGTTGCAAATGAAACGGCAAGACTCCTGCTCTCGGCTGGAACAATGGATGCCAAAAGGGCAAAGCCCGCCGGGAAGAACCATATGGCCACTACAGGTTGAAGAAAAACTATCACACTAATCATTTTGGACGGTACGACCCCAAAGAGTATTGTGATCGTACCGGTTATCAAAAATACCCACTTTATCGTTTGAACAGCCCCAAAGCGATCGGCAATCCATCCACCCATGAAAACTATGACAAGTGGGATAATCCTTG
Organism: uncultured Syntrophaceae bacterium; assembly: GCA_964394725.1. Lineage (GTDB taxonomy): Bacteria > Desulfobacterota > Syntrophia > Syntrophales > UBA2210 > JAFGPZ01. The sequence goes on along the minus strand of CAYMYS010000012.1, from coordinate 8,933 downwards.
ATAGTCCTATAGTAGTGTTGGCGTATGTCCGGCTAAACCCGCACTGATCGACCAGATAAATCGGCAACATGGTAAATAACCCCATGGTACTGGTAATACCGAGGCTTAGCAAAAAGATCATTATCAAAAAGGAGGAATTCCGAAAGAGAACTGTAACTGATCTATAGTTAGGTGTCTCACCGCTAAACTCTCCGCCGCGCCCGATTATGGCATAAACAATGCCGAAAAGAATTGCCATGATTCCGACTGTGGCCTCGACACCGCGCCATGAAAACCAGAGAAAGAGTACTTCGGTCACAAAGGGAGCCGATAAAAAGGCTAGATTGGGCGCTATTTCATGAATAGCGAGTGCCTTACCCCATTGTCGTTTGTCAACGAGATTGGTAATGCTTGCAATCCCTGAAGGGAGATAAGCACCTGCTCCTATTCCGACAAAAAACATTCCTGCGCCGAGTCCAAAGGCGGATTGGGTAAAGGAAATCCCTATCATGACTAATCCAACAAATAGAGATGAGAATATAATGGTTATCCTGTGAGTAACTTTTGAATTAATATAACCTGATCCAATCAAGGAAATAAAATAGCCTATCGTGATAATGAGAAAGAGAGAACCGGCCTTCCCGTGGCTCATGCCGAGATCGCTTTCCACTGCAGTTATCATAGGTGAAAGTATTATGCGGGAAACAAAATTAAGATAGAATATTGCTGTAAGGCACAATATGGGGAGAAGATAAGCGCGATAGGATAAATTACTTGGTTGCTGCATTGTATGTCCTTTTTTGACGACATTTAAAACGATAGATAGCTCATCGGTGTAAAAAACAAGAAACCGCTAAGGCTCGCAAGACTAAACCAGATTTTCTCTCCCTTGTAAATAAAGAATATTACAGAGCGAAACCATCGCTGTAATCATCTCGGTTTTTCTACTTCAATTAATTTGTAATCATTGACTTATTCTTGACAAGTATTACATTAGCATCTATAAAGATCAGTTTGCATGACGACACGCATATGGGGTTTGCATATCAATGAGTAAGAAGAAGGTGCTGATAGGTCTCAGCGGTGGTATGGACAGCACAGTCGCGGCGTCCATTTTAAAAGACGGGGGCTATCACGTAGAAGGATTCTACATGAAAAACGGATTCCCCGGAAAGTCGGAGACAGCCGCCCGTAGCGCCGCAGATAAATTGAACATCCCTCTTCATATAGCAGATGTGAGCAATCCCTTTAGAGAAGAGATTGTCGATTGTTTTGTAAGGGAATATCTCTCGGGAAGGACGCCTAATCCCTGCGTAGTCTGTAACAAGAAAATCAAGTTCTTTTATCTCATGAAACTTGCAGAGCAGTTTGGATGTGACCATATCGCTACCGGCCATTATGCACGTATCAAAGATATTGGCGGAGAAAATGGCTACAGAATCCGAAAGGGTGCCGACACGAAAAAGGATCAATCCTACTTTCTCTCCCGTCTGGGACAGAAAGAACTCAAAAGAATCATCTTTCCCCACGGCAACAGCACAAAGGAAGAAGTGAAAGAGATGGCCGCCTCAATCGGCTTCGCTTCCCTCGCGAAAAAAGAGAGCCAGGAAATCTGTTTCATATCGAGCGATTACAGGGATTTTATCGAGAGTTATGCTCAGGTCACCCTTCCCCGGTCTGGTAATATCATAACACTGGAAGGTCGGATAGTGGGAAGACATCGGGGGATTCATACCCTGACCATCGGACAGAGAAAGGGCCTCGACATCTCTTCTCGTCGCCCCTATTATGTACTTGAAATTAGAAGAGAGACGAATGAAGTCGTCGTAGGGAGGGATGAAGATCAGTTATTTGGCGGACTCATTGCGACAGACATATCATGGGTTTCACCCGATCATCTCCCCTTAAAAGATATCGAGGCAAGGGTACACATCAGATACCGCCATCCTGGAGTCGACGCCACAATCGAGAAGCACAGGTCAGACGATAAAAGGGAATCCGCCCTGGTTACGTTCGCAAAACCGCAAAAGGCTATTGCCCCCGGCCAGGCAGCAGTATTCTATCAAGGAGACATGGTCATCGGAGGAGGATGCATAGAAAGGGGAATAAAACGTGACTAGGGTCGCTGTGACAACGCTGGGCTGCAAGGTAAATCAGTATGAATCGGCGGAAATTATAGAAGATTTAAAGAAGAGGGGATTTACCGTAGTCCCCTTCGATAGTGAAGCAGATATCTACATTATCAACACCTGCACAGTAACGGGAAAGGCAGATTACCGTTCGAGACAGCTTGTGAGAAAGGCGCACCGGAAAAATCCATCTGCCTCGATTGTTGCGACGGGTTGCTACGCCCAGACCGCCCCGGAAATACTCGCCTCACTCCCGGGCATCAAATTGGTGGTGGGAACGGAGGCGAAAGGGGATATTCCCCGTCTGCTGGAAAATATCGCTGAAGACAGGCAGAAAATCATCGTCAGCGATATTGCCTTGACGAAAGAGTTTTCATCTGCCCCCGTATCACAATTCCCCGGACATACGCGGGCCTTTCTCAAAATACAGGATGGATGCAACTCCTTCTGCAGCTACTGCATTATCCCCTATGCGAGGGGAAGGAGCAGAAGCCTTCCCGAAGATTTCGTTATTTCACAGATAAATAGATTCAGCGACTCGGGCTACCGCGAAATAGTACTGACGGGAATTCACCTGGGTCTCTACGGCCATGACCTTATCCCCCCAACCAGCCTTATAAAACTCCTGAGACAAGTAGGGGATCTCGAAGTTATCGACAGATTGCGCATAAGCTCCATCGAACCGATGGAGATAACCGATGAGATTATTACCCATATCCGTGATTCGAAAATTATGTGCAGACACCTCCACATCCCGCTTCAGAGCGGTGACGACACAATACTCGCCTCAATGAAGAGGAATTATACATCCCGGCAGTTTCGTGATTTAGTAGAAAAAATCTGCAATGCCATCCCGGAAATTGCCATCGGTATGGATGTTATGGTAGGATTCCCCGGTGAAGGAGAGAGAGAATTCACCAATACGAGAGATTTTTTAGAAAGTATTCCCCTCGCATATCTACACGTTTTCCCATACTCCATACGTCCCGGAACAGTTGCGGCAGAATTCCCCGACCAGGTTCAAGAAACTGTCAAAAAAGAACGGGCGAAGGAACTGCGAACCCTGGGAAGGGAAAAGAGAATTGCCTTTAATAAAAGATTTATCGGAGAGGAGCTATCCGTTCTGACAGAAAACAGGAAGGACAGAAAGACCGGTTTTTTGAAGGGATTTTCAGACAACTATGTCCCTGTTTTGATAGAAGATGGCGATCTTTCGCAGACAAATCATATAGTAGATATAAGGGCTTTCGAAGCCGTCGATGAAAAGTTATTGGGAAGGAAGACCGCCCATGCGTGAGGACAGAACAGAAAAACTGAAGACGCTGGAAGAGATTCTGGCTTATCATTTTCACGATATAACCCTCCTTGATGGGGCACTTACGCATAGATCCTTTGTCAATGAAAATCAACACCTCGACTGCACAGACAACGAGAGACTCGAGTTCCTGGGAGACGCAGTGCTCCAGCTCTGTATAAGCGACATATTGATACATCAATTCCCCGATCATGCGGAGGGTCAACTTTCAAAGCTCCGGGCATCAATGGTAAATGAACAACCCCTTGCCAAGGTGGCCCTCGATTTTCATATCGGCGATTTCATTCTCCTCGGCAAGGGAGAAGAGGCCTCGGGAGGAAGGACGAAAAGCTCTATCCTGGCCGACGCCTTCGAGGCGGTCATAGCCGCCATATACATGGACAGGGGCTATGAAAAGGTCTTTTCATTTATTAACGATATTTTCCAGCCTCGCATCAAAAAATGGGGGGAAGAACCGATCTATCATGACTACAAGTCACGGCTCCAAGAATTGTGTCAGAGCAAACTCAAAATCATACCACAATATGAATTGATGGCCGAATTCGGTCCTGATCATGACAAGACCTTCGAAATAGGGGTATCTGCCGGCAATATAATCTCGGAAAGGGGTCGGGGAAAGAACAAGAAGGAAGCCGAGCAGGAGGCTGCCAGGGCGGCACTGGAAAAATTGGACGTAACAAAATCATAAGGAATCAACAGTGAAACCGCTCATCATTCCCATATTTATTGTATATAAAGGTTGTCCAAACCGGTGTCTTTACTGTAATGAAAGGATTACTGCCGGTAATCATCCCGACAAGATTACGGAAAGACAATTCAGGGAAACTGTCGATGGTTATCTGAAAAGTGCATCGAAAAAGTGGGACCGCATAGAGATAGCATTTTACGGCGGAAATTTTACCGGCATGGATTTAGACTATCAAATCGAACTCCTGAGTCTTGCGAATTCATACATAAAAGACGGTCCTGTTCAATCCATCAGGATATCGACAAGGCCCGATTATATCGATGAGACACGTATCGGGCTTCTTAAGAAATATGGCGTTACGACGGTGGAAATCGGCGCACAATCGATGGTGGATGATGTCCTGAAACGTTCACGGAGGGGGCACTCTTCCGATGACGTAAGAAGCTCTGTCAAAATCCTGAAAAAATCCGGATTTGAAACGGGAGTACACCTCATGGCTGGGCTTCCCGGAGACACACCGACTAGATTCATGTATACAGTGGAAGAGATCGTCAGGCTTAAACCCGATACTGCACGAATTCATCCCACTCTTGTACTGAAGGACACCCTTCTGGAAGATGCTTACGTGAAAGGAAACTACCGGCCACTGTCTCTGAATGAAGCAGTTTCTCTCTGTGCCCACGCACTTTCACAACTGAGAGGCGCAGACATTTCGGTCATACGACTCGGTCTCCACACAACGGAAGAGATGGGCACAGATGGTTCTATTGTTGCCGGTCCTTTTCATCCGGCCTTCGGGGCCCTCGTCGAGGGATCACTCTTTCTCGATATGGCATCGCATCTAATAAGGCTTTCAAAAAGATCCGATAAAGGGATCACTTTTTCTGTCTCTCCGAAAGATGTTTCACGCCTCCGTGGGCTGAAAAATGATAATCTGGTAAAATTGAAGGACCTCTTTCATGTAGCAAAAATCAGGATCATTGAAGATCCTTTACAGGAAAAAGAATCGCTTGTCTTGATAGCTGACGGGGGAACATACAAAACAGACATAAAATCGTGCCACGCAAATAAAGAGGCGATGTTTCGGAACAACCTCAACTAACATTGTGCCATAACAGGGCAATCGACACAGGAGCCCCTATCGCTCAAAAGAACGATTATTTGGAAAGAAACGGCAAAAAATAAAAAAGGAGCAAGACGTGTTTAAATCTGGATTTATTGGAATACTGGGAAGACCCAATGTGGGAAAATCCACCCTTCTCAATGAGATAATAGGCGAAAAGATCGCCATCGCCACACACAAGCCCCAGACAACAAGAAACAAGATAACGGGTATAAAGAATACGGAGAAGGGCCAGTTCATCTTTCTCGATACGCCGGGAATACACCAGACCCGATCCCCACTGAACCGTCAGATGGTTGCCACTTCCGTCAGTACCATGGAAGAAGTCGATCTCATTCTTTTCATGACGGAGGCCAATTCGGACCTCAACGAGGACGATCATTTCATTGTAAGCACTTTAAAGGAGACGAAGATCCCCATCATCCTCGCTATTAATAAAATAGATTTGATAGAAAAAAACGCCCTCCTCCTTCTGATAGACAAGATGCGTCACATTCTCCCCTTTACTGACATTATGCCCCTTTCCGCCCTCAAGGGATTCAATGTCGACACACTTCTCGATGTGATATGTAATATACTCCCCGGGGGACCCCGGTATTTCCCCGACGATATGATCACCGAATCTTCTGAAAGATTCCTCGCCGCCGAGATCATCAGGGAAAAGATAACCCTCCTGACAAGCCATGAGATCCCCTATTCATCGGCGGTGGTAGTCGATTCTTTTAAGGAAAAGGAGAAAAAAAACCTGATCCGTATTCAGGCAACGATAAACGTTGAAAAGAACTCACAGAAGGGCATCATAATCGGGGCCAAGGGGAGTATGCTGAAACGGATAGGAACTCAGGCACGTCTGGAAATGGAAAGATTTTTTGCAACACGCATATATCTGGAACTCTTCGTGAGGGTTACAAAAGACTGGACCAGAGATTCAAGGATGCTTGAAGAGTTTGGATATCAAAAGAGTTAGGAGCCCGGCACAGTGAAACCGATCATTGCAATCATTGGAAGACCAAATGTAGGAAAATCGACCCTCTTCAATCGTCTCGCCAAAAGGAAGAAAGTCATAGTAATCAATCAGCCCGGCGCAACCAGAGACAGAAATTATGCGGAATCTTCATGGCAAGACAAGAACTTTACTATTATCGATACCGGTGGGTTTGAACCTGTCTCTTCAGACAGGATGCTTACACAAATGCGTCAGCAGACGGAGCTCGCCATTGAAGAGGCGGATGCCATTATATTTTTGATGGACGGAAAAGAGGGATTGACCCCGGCCGACCTCGAAACTGCGGACATCCTGAGAAAGACCAAAAAAAAGGTCATTTATACGGTTAACAAGATAGACGGACTGAAGCAGGAGATGCTCTCCTTCGACTTCTACCGCCTGGGTATAGATCACATCCATAGCATTTCCGCAGAGCACGGCCTCGGCATAGGTAATCTCATGGATGAGGTTGTGGAGCATCTCCCCCTCTATATGGAAGAAGAAGAGGAACGTGGCCGGATACGAATCGCAGTCATTGGAAAACCAAACGTGGGAAAATCATCACTTATCAATAAGATACTGGGTTATGACAGAACAATAGTCAATCCCATACCGGGGACTACGAGAGATTCCATAGATACACCCTTTGAATTAAATGGAAAAGAGTATCTCTTAATCGATACGGCTGGTATCAGGCGAAAGAGCAGGGTAAGTCTCAAACTCGAGGTCTACAGCGTTATTGAGGCGATAAAAACACTCAACCGGTGCGACATCGCACTTATCCTTATCGATGCGGAAGAAGGCGTCACGGATCAGGACACGAAAATAGCGGGCCTCGCCTATGAAAGAGGGGTGGCATGCATCATCGTATTGAACAAATGGGATCTCATCGAAAAGGATGACAGCACTATCGGAAAACATATTATGCATGTAAAAGATAAGTTCAAATACCTCGATTTCGCTCCCATTATATCGGTTTCCGCCCTTTCGGGGCAGCGGATAATCAAGATATTCGACATCATAGACAGCGTCTACGACCAATATATCAAGAGGGTTTCCACATCTATTATGAACAGGCTCCTCTCCGAAATAACAGCAAAGCTGACACCTCCACGCCACAGAAACAGGCCGAACAAAATAAGCTACGCAACACAGACCTCGGTCAAGCCTCCCACTTTTGTATTCTTTGTACGGGAACCGAAGGCGATTCACTTTTCCTATGAGAGATATCTTGCAAATAGAATACGGGAAGAGTTGGGCTTCGATCAAGTGCCGATAAGACTCTATTTCAGGAAAAAGAACAACTGATCAATGGAACATGACAAAAGAGTTATAACTCCCTAATAGCATCATCATTTTGGACTTGACTTGATTCACTAACGGCATTATAAAGTTGGGTTAAATGAGAATCAACCAACAAACAAAGGAGGATGAGAGGCATCTTATGAGAAACAACCTTAAGAATCTATTTGTTACTACTGTTTTTGTGATCTTTGCTCTATTCATGTTTTCGGGACCTGCCATGGCCGCCGATACAATCAAACTAGGCGTAGCGGGCGCACACAGCGGAGACCTCGCATCCTACGGGATTCCTTCAGTAAAAGCCGCCGAACTCGTGGTTAAAGACATCAATGCAAAGGGTGGCATCAACGGCAAAAAGGTTGAGTTATTTGTCGAGGATGATGTCTGCAAACCTGAAGTTGCCACCAATACGGCGACAAAACTGGTTTCCCAAGGCGTAGACGTTGTCATGGGACATATCTGCAGCGGCGCCACGAAGACTGCCCTCGGCATCTACAAAGACTCAAATATCATCTGCATGTCACCATCGGCAACCAATCCTCCCCTCACACAGAGCGGCAATTACCCAAATTTTTATCGTACCATCGCCTCTGATGATGCCCAGGCAAGGCTCGAAGTCGATTATGCCTTCGATGTACTGAAGCTCAAGAAAATTGCCATCCTTCACGACAAGGGCGACTATGGTAAGGGACTCGCCGAGTTCGTAAAGGAATTCATAGAAAAGGATCCCAGAGGTGAAGTGGTGTTATTCGAGGGAGTCACCCCGGGAGCCGTCGATTATTCCGCCGTTGTACAAAAGGTCAGGAGATCAAAGGCCGAAGCAGTCATATTCGGTGGTTATCACCCCGAAGCATCAAAGATTGTGATGCAGATGCGCAAGAAACGAATGAAGACCCTTCTCATTTCCGACGACGGTGTAAAAGACGATACTTTCATCAAGGTGGCCGGAAAATACGCCGAAGGTGTCTACGCCACGGGCCCGAGAGATACCTCCAAAAATCCCATGGCAATAGCCGCAATAAAGGCCCACCAAAAGGAATACGGCACCGATCCCGGTGCATTCTTTCTGAACGCTTACGCCGCCACCGTTGCCCTGCTTAACGCCATAGACAAAGCGGGTTCTACCGATTACAAGGCCATCGAAAAGGCACTGAAGACGGAATATGTAGAAACCCCCCTGGGAAAGATCAAATTCGACGAAAAGGGTGATGCCATCGGAATCGGATTCTCTATATATCAGGTTCAAAAAGGCGTATACGTAGAAATGAAATAGTAAAGACACGGGTGGATTTGTTTGCCCGTTGTACAAACTGTCAGGGACAGGCCGTTAAGGCCTGTCCCTGATCTATTAAGAATTATCTGTTCTTCCGGAGGCGTCCTCTGATTCAGGGCTGAAGTCAGAAACACAAAGA